>NZ_VTQF01000002.1:0-300000 GCF_008763935.1 Streptococcus mitis | reverse complement strand
TAACTCTCGTTTTTCTTGACCAAAAGCACGAATGACCCGCATGCCTTGTAATTGCTGGCGCGTTTCCTGAACCAGTTGGTCCGTTTTCTTTCTGAGACTGCTGTAGAGAGGGTTAACCAATCGAGAGAGCCCTACAATGACGATTGTCAAAATGACAACCATGACTAAGAACCAGAAAGTCAGTTCAGATGAGATTCGATAGGCCATAAAAATGGCTCCAAAAACGATAATAGGCGCTCGTAAAAAGAGACGCAGGAATTGATTGATACCAGTCTGAATCTGGTAAGTGTCCGAAGTCAAGCGAGTGACCAAGCTAGAGGTTGTCAAACGGTCTCTACTGTCCTTAGGTAAAGATAGAATATGACGATAAAGGTCATCTGTCAGTCCTTTGGCAAATCCAACAGCAGCCTTAGCTGAGTAAAACTGGGCTATCAAGGCCACTACAACGCCAATCACTGCAAAGATAAGGAGTAGGCCAATCTGCATCCAGAGATGACCTTGATTTTTCTGGGGCAAGGATTGGTCAACAATCCCAGCAATCACCATGGGAACCAAGAGTTCAAAAACAGCTTCTAGTAGTTTGAACAAGGGGGCTAAAATGGATTCCTTGATGTAGGGTTTAAAGTAAGATAATAGGTGTTTCATAGATCCCTTCTATTCATTTTCTAGAAATGAAGAAAGTGGGAAGCACCCACCCTCTCTGATTTATTTGTTTAAGTAAGGTAGTAGATAGCCATACCCTGCTTCTTCCATCTCATCCTTGGCCACAAAGCGCAAGGAAGCAGAATTGATACAGTAACGGAGGCCACCAAACTCACGCGGTCCATCTGTGAAAACATGGCCCAAGTGAGCATTCCCCGACCGAGAACGAACCTCAATTCGCTCCATTCCATGACTGAGATCCTTGTAATAATGAATCAATTCCTTGGAAATCGGACGGCTAAAACTTGGCCAACCACAACCTGAGGCAAACTTATCCTTGGCAAAAAAGAGTGGCTCACCTGTCGTAATATCTACATAAATTCCCTCTTCAAAGGTTTGGTCATAGGCATTGGTAAATGGAGCCTCTGTGGCAGCTTCTTGGGTAACACGATAGGATTCTTCAGATAAACTGCCCTTTAACACATCTTGACTAGGCTTTTCATAGTTTGCTGCATCAATCAATGGCTTCTCAGCATCGGTCACATCGATATGACAGTAACCTGAAGGATTCTTCTTAAGATAGTCTTGGTGGTAATCTTCAGCAAGAATGTAGTGGCGAAGTTTCTCCACCTCTACTGCAATCTTTCGACCAAGCATGCGCTCCTGCTCCTGCACCACTGTGTAGATAGCAGGTAGGTCTGATTCATCCTGGTAATAAATCCCAGTTCGATATTGGCGACCACGGTCATTCCCTTGTTGATTGATTGACAAGGGATCGATGACTCGGAAATAATAAAGTAAAATCTCTCTAAGTGACACTTCCTTCTCATCGTAAATCACTTGAACCGTTTCTGCATGGTCTGTTTCCTTTAGCAACTGGTAATTGGTCGTTTCAACTTGTCCATTAGCGTAGCCAACACTGGTTGCTAATACGCCAGAAATTCGGGAAAAATATTCCTCTAGACCCCAAAAACAACCACCTGCTAGATAAATTTCTGCCATCTTTATTTCTCCTTTATCAAGTTTGTAACTAGACTTCTTTTCAAAAAAAGATAGGAAGCCCTCAGGTCAAGAGTTTCCCCATCCTATCATCTATTCTTTATTTTGCTTCGACACGGACACCTTGGGTATCAACTTTCAAGCCATGAAGTTTTCCTTTGAAAGGTTGCTTTTCCAATTCTGCCTTAATCGTTGGCATCTTGTCATGAGAAGCCAAAACCATAACTGTCGGCCCAGCACCAGAAAGGTAGGTTGCATAGGCACCATTTTCTTTGGCTACTTGCTTAATCGTTGCAAATTCTCTCACCAAGTCCTGACGATAGCGCTCGTGGAAGAGGTCGCCCTCGATTGCTTGCCCAGCGGTCACCATGTCTCCTGCCAACAAGGCTGCAACCGCCACATTGGCGATAGAACTAGCCGCAACAGCTTCCTTGTAAGACAATTTCTTAGGCAAGACGCCACGGCTGTCTCGAGTACGCAATTCATAGTTTGGAATGTAGGCTAGGAAATCACACTCTGGGAAGTCTGCTACGATAGCAGAAACTTGCCCTTCAACGGAACTTGCAATAACGAGATTACCATAAATGGCTGGAGCCACATTGTCAGGATGCCCTTCAATCTTTGTCGCTAACTGCAATTTTTCATGGTCAGATAAGTTGAGATTCCCCAGTTGGTTAGCTAGTTCAATCCCAGCAACGATAACCGAGCTAGAAGAACCCAAACCACGCGCCAAGGGAACATCACTGGTCATTTTCAAGCGTCTTGGTTGCAAGTCTGGTACAATTTGTAAAGCAATTTTTAGTAAGAGATTACGCTCGTCATGAGGAATCCATTTGCCAATCTGGTGTTCAATCAACCACTCTTCTCGTTCTTCGCAGACCTCAATTTGAAGATACTTGGTTACAGCTACACCGACCGAGTCAAAACCTGGCCCGATATTGGCACTGGTTGCAGGTACAATAATCTTCATCTTATTCTCCTAGCACCTTGAAGGTATTCAAGAGGTCGAATTCTGAAACCTTCTTCAATTCAGCTGAGACATTTTCAAGCTGGGCTTTATTAATCTTGTGTGTGATGATCACGACACGCGCCTTGTCACCTTCTTTTCCATCTTGAAGGATTTGCTTGAAGGAAATATCTTGGGCATTAAAGATTTCAGCCAACTTCAAGACCTGACCTTTTGAGTCTGGAGCCAAGATTGAGAAGTAGTAATTTGCTTTAACATCTTCAGGATTTGCCAAGACCAAGTCACGGCTATATTCGTTGAAGTCTTTGCCAATGGTTCCATCATTCAGGCGACGAACGATACGGACAATATCCGCCACAACACTTGTTGCAGTTGGTTTTTGACCAGCACCTGGTCCGTAGTACATAGACTCACCGATACCGATAGATTCTACAAAGACAGCGTTCATTACCCCATTTACACTGGCAAGTGGATGCGCTTTAGGAAGGAAGGTTGGAGTCACTTCTGCAGCAATTCCTGAAGAAGTTTCCTCGATAGAACCAACCAATTTCACTACATAACCCAAGTCTTGGGCTACAGCTACGTCTTCTGGTGTGATGTTACGAATTCCCTTGTGAGCTACATCATCAAAGGCAACCTTCATGCCAAAGGCAAATTGGCTCAAAATCACCATCTTGTAGGCTGCATCAATCCCATCTACGTCATTTGTCGGGTCGCTTTCTGCAAATCCTAGACGTTGCGCTTCCGCAAGAGCATCATCGTAAGACCAGCCTTCTTCCACCATCTTGGTCATCATGAAGTTAGAAGTTCCGTTGACTACTCCAAGCACGCGCGTGATTTTATCAGAAGCCAAGGAATTTGCCAAGGTACGAAGAATTGGAATCCCACCAGCTACTGCTGCTTCGTAGTAAAGTGCTACCTTGTTAGCTTTAGCGATTTCTAACAATTCTGCACCATGGACAGCCAAAAGGTCCTTGTTAGCAGTAACAACGTGTTTTCCAGCTTCCAAGGCACGAGTGATAAAGGTTTTAGCAGGTTCGATACGCCCCATCAATTCCACTACGATCGTAATGTCTTGATCTGACAAAATGTCATCCACATTGGTTACAAAGTTAAAGTCATTCCCTGCTGCAAGCAAGCGATTCTTTTCATCTTCATCCTTGACCAACACCTTGGCAACTTCAATCTCTGAATGTGCTGATTGATTGATTTTTTCTCCATTTTCCTTTAGGAGGAAAGGCACACCACTTGCAACGGTACCAAATCCTAGTAAAGCAATTTTAACTGTCATGTTTGTCTCCTCGAAATTTTCTAATATAGCCATTATAACAGAATTTTGTGAAAATTCCTATTATAGTAAATCACTATTTCAGTCTAGAAAAGAAAAAACGAATCAAACGATTCGCTCTTCTTAAAATCTAGAAATAGCTTTCCAGAAATGATTATCCAATCTTTTGCAGATTAAGCACTGCATCGTGATTCATCAAGACTTGGCCATACTCTTGCAAAACTGAACGACTGATATCACTATCGTCCGCAAACTCACGCATACGAGCCAACAGCCAAGCTGGATATGGACTTGGATGATTTTCAATATCCACTAAAATGGTCAAATAATAGCGCTCGTTCATCTTGTAGAGTTCAGAAGTTTCCATCTCAAAAGTCACTGTCTTAGCAAAAGACACCAAGTCAGCCAACTTAGCAAAAGAAAGGATGTAATAGATGTAAGGCTCTTTCTTGCTTTCAACTTCTTGTTCAGCCTGCTCTTGCTCTTCTTCCTTGGCTTCGACTTGCTCTAGAGATTGAATGGCTTCTATATCATCCTTGGTTTTGTCTGCGATGCTTTTTTCCAAGGTTTTGATAAATTCATCTGGCGACATTTGGGCTAATTCTTCCATATCTGGTAAATCCGATAAGTCTTCAAAATCTAGATTTTGGTCAATCTTTGATTTGGTTACAAAGACATCTACCTTATCAGGTTTTGGAGTCACACGGAAGCTCAACATGCCTGTATCCAAAAAGCTCTCAGGCATCTCTAACTCATCCAAGATGGCATAAAAGAACTCTTCTGTTTTTTCTTGAGGAACGAGAAAGTCAGCAATCTCCATTCCTCGATCCATCAAATCTTCTAAAGACATCGTGATTTTTAAAGTTGTATCACTGATTTGTTTCATTTTCATTGCTAGTAACCTCATACTTTCAGTTCTATCTATTATACTAGATTTTTACGATTTTATCAAAAGAAGGCTCCTCTGTCGGGATAGATTTTCCCTAGGGTAACTTCTGTAGAAGACTCTAAAAGAAAATTTCTGCAGAAAAATAGAAAAAGCCTTCAAAATCGGCTCTTAGCCAACTTTGAAGACCTAATACATCAGAAAGCTTATAGTTTAAAGGTTGCTACACCGAGGATAGAACGATTTAAGTTTCTGAGAATTTGAAGACTTTGCTCAAATTTCTTATAACGAGTCACTCCGTATTCTTCAACAAGAAGGACTGTATCTCTTTCTAAAAGAGATGGCACATCTTGTAAATCTACAAAATGCATTCCTTTTAAAGTCTCTTGATTTTGTTTCAATTTATCTAGGATAGCTTTGTTTGAGCTAACGATTGTTAATTCTTGTCCAGCATTTTTGTATGACAAGACATCTGCTAGGTTGGCAATTGTTGTGATCTCTGTTACAAAATCAATTTGATATTGAGAAAAATCACCTGCTCTATTGATTGTTGGATTAAAGAGATAAACCAATACATTTCCCATCACAACCAAAATCACACAGACTACTCCAATAACAGCTAAACGGAGAATCAAATTCTTCACATTCAATCCAAGCGCTGTCTCACCATTTGCATTCAATTCTTTAGAGTTGATGGTTTCCAATTTTTCAATTTTTACATTTGCATAAGTGTGTTTAAATTTCTCAATCAATCCATCAATTTTTCGCTCCAACAAGTCATTAGCATCTTTACTTGGTGTCAAAATTTTCACACCAACCCCTGCATCGTCAATCATATAGTAGACGGTCAATTTTTTCCACCAATAGTCACTTGTAGAATTTTTCAAGGTTGTCTCTGTCGTATCCAATTCACTGGCAATTTTTTTCAACTCACTCGGCTCTACATCATTGAAAAGATAAGCTCCATTCAAATTCCCATCAATCAATTTTCCGTAGAAATCACTATAACCACCAATTTGATGATTCAAAATCGTTTTAGCTGAATCTTCTGGAGGGGTGATTTTATAGCTAATATAAGTTGAATAACTTGTTGTGTCTTTGACAGTGTTTTTATTCTTAACTGCTTTAATTGTAAATGGTACAGCAATGAGAGCAAATAAAGCGATGAGAGCTAGAATATTTGCTTTTCGTTTTTTATAAAGATTTGCAAACAAATCAGCTACTGAATAATGTTCAAACATGATTTTTTTCTCCTTTGTTTAGTAGATACTGGTTCTCTTTTGTAAGCATTTTTGCTACGAATAGAATCACAAGAACAATTCCCCAGAATTGCATTGTAAATAAATTGAAGAAACTTTCTGAAAAGCTACTTCTTGGCATAAAGAATAGATTATTCAAGATGAGTAGGGACAAGGCAAATAGAATTGTTCTTGAGCGGTAGGCTACTTGCAACATGGCTATAAATAGCATACCGAGTAAGAGACTAAGTAGAAAGACTCCTATCATACCATAGTCTGTATACAACTCCATAATATAACTACTTCCGATACCATGTCCTTTCAAATATTCCTTATTCAAAACAAGATAGGATAGATTGTGGGCATAACTATTACTATCGATAGCTAGCTCTACACTATTGGTTGTATGCTCAAAGGCTTTTCCTCCGAAAATGGCCCCCAAACTCCCCCTTGCAAAATAATCAATAACAGGACCAAAAGTAAAATTGCGTAAATCTCGGTAAGGGAGGCTACTGTTAAATAGAAAGCCTCGAGCCAAAACACCAAAACTGGTTCCTTGTTTATAGATAAAGTCAAGCAGGATATCCCAGAAACCTGTATGGGAAACCTGGACATTATCCCGTACATAATTGAGTATTCCCATCGCTAACATGAGAATAGGAGAACCTACAAAAATCGCTAACTTCTCTTTAAACCCAATCCATTTTCCCTTTTCAGTTTGCTCCCGCATAAAGTAATAAACAAAAGCAAATAAAATACTTAAAATAAAGGGATTTCGTGTCCCGATTGCCAAATGAATAGTATTAGCTGCAATAAAGGAGACAAGCACTGCTGTTGCCTGCAATTTCTTTGGCTTGGTTGCCAAATACATACACATTGCATAGACCGTAAATGTTGATAAGATATAGGTAAAATAAGGCAGTTTACTTTCAAAGTTTGCATAGTAGGCGTAGTAGGAAGTCTGCAAGCGATACAGGAGTCGTTCAAATAAGCGAATAAAATAGAAAGGATAGGTTAGAAGAAAAACTCCTAGCGATACAAAGCGCAACCGCTTGATGTAAACCTCTTTTAGAGAACTTTCTATCTTCGATACTTGTATTTTCTTTCTAGCTATAAAATAGCGAGCTAGGAGCCCCCCTGTGGTCAATCCCAATATCGAAACCATGACAACTATAAAGGCAAAACGATAGGCTATGGGATGATAGGTATCCAAAGCGCCATCTCTAAAATAATCAATGGTCGGCCTTGATACCAGAAATACAAAAATAGTTAAAAAGAAAATAAAATGGATTAAGTAATACTTGATATCATTCCAACAAGCAATTAAGCTACTAACCAGTAAGAACAATAAAGTAGAAAGCAAGCTAACATTGTTATTATTAAACAGATACACAATTCCACTTACTAGCGTCAAGGCATAACTGACTATGGTCAAACTAAATAATAATCGTTTTCCATCAATCACTTGCTCACCCCCATTCTAATGTAATTTTTTAGATTTTTCAATATTTTTTAGTAATAAGAATCGGTATAAGGAAATATTTATGAATAGAGCCAAAGCACTAATTCTTCTCCCCTTACGGAAAATTGGATTCCTAGCAATAGCAAAGGCATGGCCTTTTAAAAAACGATGAATCTGAGAATAGGCTTCAAATTGTTTATACTGATCATCTAGTAACATCTTATCCAGAATAAAAAAGTAGGCATAGGCCAATCTGAAAAAAGCAACCTCTTTCAACTCAGGATAGTTTTTCACAACTTCATTGTAAAACTTTTGGTAGATATCAATATAGGCTAAATCCTTCTCTGCATAGGGTTTAGTCGTAATACTATCCCCTCTATGAAAATAGTAATAATAGGGTTTGGTATTAACAACGTACTTCTTAGCCAACTTGATTAAATCAAAATGATAATAAGCATCTTCGTAAATCAATCCCTTCGGAAAGGATAGGGCAGTTGCAATCTCTCTCTTGATTAGCTTATTGCAGATCGTTCCAGGTATTTTTTCACCTATGAGGTATTCCTTTAGAAATGTTTGAGAATCACAGACAAAATAGTCATCCTGGTTGGCTGACTGTGGGCTTTCATCATTAGCATAGACATTCATGACACCACAGCTCGAAACATCTGCATCTTCTTGAATTAATTGCTCATATAAACTCTGAATCATTTCTGGATGGATATAATCATCTGAGTCAATAAAAATCAGATAATCCCCATGAGCCTGCTTCATTCCATCATTTCGTGCTTGTGACAAACCTTCATTCTTTTTATGAAGCACTGACATCCTATCATCTAGTTCAGCGATTGAATCACACAAGCGACCACTTTCATCCGTTGCTCCATCATCCACAAGAATGATTTCCAGATTCTGATAGGTCTGCTTCTGGATGGAAGCTATCGATTTTTCTAGGTACTGCGCCACATTATAGACTGGCAAAATGACACTAATTAATGCAGTTTCCATGCTACTCCTCTAATAGTTTTTCTATTTGTTCGATTTGTTTGGCAATTGTGAATTGTTGAATGAATTGGCTAGCCTCATTGGCATCGAAGTTTGAGGCAGAGGCCATGTAGTTCGTAATTGCCTGAGTTGCCTCTTGATTGCTCTCAATGATTTGTCCAAATTGTCCTTCTTGGGATAATTCCTCAGCCCCTCCAACATCCGTAGAGACAAAAGGAAGTCCCAGACTCAAGGCTTCCACATACACTCCAGGAAACCCTTCTTGTTTAGACATAGACAAGAGAACTTTCGTCTGAGATAAATACTGATAAGGATTTTTTTGATAACCAAGGAAATGAACATAGTCCTCAAGTTCATACTCTTTGACCCGTTTTTTCAGTTCCTCTTCCATATCACCAGCACCTATAAAGTAAAGGTGGTAGTTTTTTCCTTTTTGGTGTAATAGTCGTATCACTTCCACCACACGGTCAGAACCCTTATTTTCCTCAATCCGTCCAATGGTACAGATACTTTGAGGCTCAATCTCGATATCGATCTTCTCTTGAGATTTTTCTAAAATAGTCTTAAAATCATATCCATTGTAGACCGTCTGTAATTTCGAAGCATAATCTGGATAGACTTCCTTGATAGAATTGCTGGTTTTATTCGAAATTCCTACAATTGTATCCGCAGCATCCAACTGGCGTCTGTGTGATTCTCTTTTGGAGCTATCCTTAATAAATTCTTCGATACTTCCATGAATCCAAGAGATTTTCTTGACTTCTTTTCTTTTAGAGAACAAAAGTGGAGGATTCATAATGGTAAAGGAAACTTCAACATCATAGTCATCTTTCACCAGTAAACGACGTGTCAATCTTGGAAAATAAATTCTCATTCTCCACAAAAGAGCTCGAATCCATCTGGATTGGCGATAATCCTGAAGGGATTTTAAAATGCGTACATGCTTGGGAACAGATTCGTATCCCTTATCAAAATGTTCCATTTCAAGAATATCAATATCATACTTTTCTGAATCTAGATTTGAAACAATGGTAGATAGAATCTTCTCTGCGCCACCCCCGAGAGAAAAAGACCACATAAAAAATAATATTTTTTTCTTAGCCACCATATTCTCCCTTGTATTCTGTATAAGACTTATCCATATCAGCGATGACAGCATCATGATGTGGTAGCTGCTTATCTGCTGGTGGAGGTGTCATGTAGTCTCCAAAAGCAGTGCTTAGATAGGCATCATATCCAACTGGAATGGGCATCTCTGTCTCTTCAAATGGCAAGAAGAGATTATCTTCAAAAGATGCGATTTGGTACTTATTTCTCATGTAGCCAGGCCCTGAGCATAACTCCGTGATTCCATCGCTCTCAGCCAGACTGTACTTGGTCATTTCTTTTTCAGCTTTTTTCCAAATGCGATAACGGAGTGATTTTGGCGTCAAACCGAGTAAAATGCAACTTCCCCATTTCATAAGTGCGCCATGCTTTTCTGGAATAGTTTGCGCACAAAAGAGTGAATAAATCAGTGCCCAGCGAACCTGCTTCTTTCGCTCAGCTGGATTTTTCGGATAATAATCCAAAGGCAACACATCCAAGGCCAAACCATGTGGCAAATCCAAATCCTGCTGGTAAGGCTTGATACAGGTGGTTTCCTTGTCACGAATGGTAATAAAAAGATTGCGATCGACAAAATCCTTGTGACTCTTTGACAAGAAATAACGCTCATCTGCATAGCGAGGCCATAATTCTGCTAATTTCTCATAATCTTTACGAGGCATAAAAAAGTCTAGGTCGTCATCCCACGGAATAAAGCCCTTGTTTCGAAGGGCACCAATAGCACCTCCTCCACAGAGATAACAGAGCAAATCATGTTCTTTACAAAAGGCCACAAAATATTCAGCCATCTCCAGACTTCGTGCCTGAATTGCTTTTAAATCAGTCATATTGTTCATTATTCTTTCTATCGTATCGTTCCATTATACCACAAATAAGGGATGAAAATCTATTGCAGACTGTAAAAAATCAAAGCCTGACTGCTATATACATAGCCTTCAAACTTTGATTTTTCTGTCTTAACTTATCTCATTCCCATTTGAGCGAGCTTGGTTTGATATTTATTTTGGTCTACTAAGAGTGCCTGTCCTCCATAGACATCATAGGCATCGACCCAATCACCTAGTTCTGGAACTGTTAATCTCTCAATGCCATTTTGTGCTCCATCTAGGAAGGATAAGCCATTGGTCAGTAGGAAACTATACGGAACATTCGTAGAGGTCATGCCAAAGACCTTACCAAGTGCTTCTGATCCAGTAAAGAGTTTGGTTGGATCCTTGAGTTGTTGCAGAACAGCTGTCAATACTTGCTGTTGTCTCTTGGTACGACCATAATCACCTTCGTCATCATCACGGAAGCGAGCATAATTTAGCAAGGTCGAACCGTTCATCTGCTGTTTCCCAACTTTGATAGTCTGGGTTGGTGACTCTGTTTCCGTAGCATGTAAATCATCTCCGACTGTAGCTTCGGTTAAAGGTTGACCTTCTAAGGTTGAGAATTTGGCATCAATCGTCACACCATCAGGAAATAGAGTGTCAATAGCGGTTGCGAAGGCCTGGAAATCTACCAAAGCGTAATATTTAATGTCCAAGTCAAAATTATCTTTCAATACTTGGCGAACCATTTCTGCCCCTTTTTGGCCTTCTTGTTCCCCTAGTTCATAGGCCACATTCAACTTATTATCGGATTGCTTTCTACCGTTAATGACTTGGCTATAACCGTCTATATAAACCAAATTATCACGCATGAAGCTGACCAGCTTAATTTTCTTATCTGAACCACCAACATTTAGTACCATAATAGAGTCCGTTCTCGTCTCAGCACTATTTTGGCCAATCCGTCCATCCGTCCCCATAATCAAAATATTAACCCCATCCTTGGTATCTTGACCATGAAAAACTTCTACTTGAGCTGCCTTAGCATTGGCAGGTTTATTTGGATCAGCATTTGAATAGCCTTTTAGGAACATAAAAATCATGCCAAAACCGACACAGGCTAGAAGAGCAAGCAATCCTGCAAAAATGCGCCCCCAACGAATCTTACGTTTTTTGGACTTAACCTTTGGAAGAGGATGACTTTTCTGGTATTTTTTTGCACGACTACGGTTACCATAGGATGGAAGAGGAGACTGATTGACTGGTTCCATGAAAGACTCTTCCATATCGTAATTTTCATTATAAATTTCTGGAGAAGCTTTACTACTGCTAGCCATATTTAACTTACCTTGCAGGTATGCAAACTCTTTTTTCTCTCGCTCATTGAGGTAATGAATGTTCTTAAAAAGATAGTCATAACGCAACTGCTCGTGATGGCTTAAGGGATTTTCTTTGCTCATCTTCTCTCCTTTCCATGGTCTGATATTGGATAAATGGGATAGGCACCCAGAACTTTATACTGGATTCCAATCGCTTCTAATTCTTTTTGGGCAAAGTGGACCAGATTCTTATCGGCATAGTCCACATCGATAATGAAAAAGTATTCTCCCAGTGCTGTCTTGAGTGGTCGACTTTCAATTTTTGTTAGGTCAATTCCTCGCCAAGCAAAGGTCGATAGAGCCTTATAAAGGGCACCTGGAAGGTTGTCAGGTAAGGTCAAGGCCAAACTCATTTTCTCAGTTTGTGCTTTCAATGGAATACTAGGCTTTTCAGCTCCCAAAACCCAGAAACGTGTGAAATTGGCTTCCATTTCCTGAATATCCTCGGCAATCAGTTCCAAGCCATATTCTTCAGCAGAACTTCTAGGTGCAATTGCTGCAAAGGGCTGGTCTGGATGTTCGGAAATAAAACGGGCCGCATAAGCTGTACTAGCTGTTACCTCGATTTGGGCTTCTGGATACTGTTCATCGATGAATTTCTTTCCTTGAGCCAAGGCCTGTGGATGAGAAAAAATCTTTTCAATCTTAGTATGGCCTGGAACCACCATCAACTGCTGATGAATAGGCTGAACGATTTCTGCTACTGCTTGGATGCGAGCCTGATGAAAAAGGTAGTCTAAGGTTTCATGAACACTACCCTCGATAGAATTTTCAACTGGCACCACAGAATAGTCCACCAATCCTTGCTCATAGGCCTTGATGACATCTGTAATATTGGCAAAGGCCTGCAATTCCTCATAAGGAAAAGCTGTCTGCACAACGTGGTGTGAAAATGATCCCTTGGGACCTAGGTAAGCAATTTTCATCTCAGTTCCTCTATAATTTCCTCTGGGCTTAACTTGGTCACATCCAAAATCCGACTAGCCACTTCCTCATACCAAGCCTGTCTTTCTTGGAAAATAGCTGCAAGTTCTTCCTTGCTATTATTTAGAAAAAGCGGACGCTGATTGTCCTTATCAGCTGCGATACGGTGGTAGAGGGTTTCAAAATCAGCTTTCAGGTAGATATTATCTGCATTAGTCTTGAGTAAGTCACGATTTCTCTGAGAAACAACCACTCCTCCACCAGTTGACACAACTCGGTCCGTTTTTAGTAAGTCTGTTAAAACCTCTGACTCCACCTGTCGAAAGGTCGCTTCTCCCTTTTCCGAGAAAAATTCCGCAATGGACATGCCTAAGCGCTTCTCTATCAGAGCATCCATATCGAGATAATCTGGGTCCAAGCCTCTTGCAATAGTCGATTTGCCAGCCCCCATAAATCCTAGTAATACCTTAGCCATGAATCAAGCTCTCCAAATCATCAAAGAAGCTAGGATAGCTGGTATTGATGGCTTCTGCACGGTCAAGCTCCACCTCTCCATCTGCAACCAAGAGGGCTGCGATGGCTGTCATCATGCCGATACGGTGGTCACCAAAAGTATTGACTCTAGCACCGTGAAGGGCTGATTTCCCTTTGATAATCATCCCATCTGCCGTAGGAGTAATATCTGCTCCCATACTATTCAAGGCGTCTGCCACAACCTGAATGCGGTCTGTTTCTTTGACTTTAAGTTCCTCAGCATCCTTAATAACTGTTACACCTTGAGCTTGGGTCGCAAGTAGAGCGATAACTGGCAATTCATCAATCAAGCGTGGAATCAAAGCGCCACCAATCTCTGTTCCTTTCAAGTCAGAAGACTCAACAGTCAAGGTAGCAGATTTAGCAACTGGATCAATTTCAGTTATTTCTAGTTTCCCACCCATGGCGCGAATGACATCAATGATACCTGTACGCGTTTCGTTAATACCCACATTCTTCAGCACTACACGAGAATTTGGAACAATCAAACCTGCGACTAGCCAAAAGGCTGCACTGGAAATATCTCCTGGAACAATTACCTTTTGTCCAGTCAGTTTTTGAGGCCCTTGGACTGTGATTTTCTTACCATCCACACTTAAATGACCACCAAATTGTTGCAGCATATCTTCAGTATGATTACGAGTGCACTCTTTTTCGATAATTACAGACTCCCCCTGAGCCTGCAAGGCCGCAAAAATCAAGGCTGACTTAACTTGGGCAGAAGCAATTGGCAACTCATAATGAATAGGTTTTAGGTTTTTCGTCCCTTTTAAATGAAGGGGAGGCAGGTCTCGCTCAGCTTGACCTGAAATACTAACGCCCATTTTTTTCAGTGGAATAGTCACACGATCCATAGGACGTTTGGAAAGACTATCATCTCCAAACATCTCTACTTCAAAGTCTGCACCAGCAAGAACGCCTGAAATTAAACGAATAGATGTCCCAGAATTCCCCATATCCAGGGCTTTCTGAGGTGTTTTCAATCCATCCATCCCAACACCTTGAATAGTAACGACACCGTCCTTATCCTCAATCTCTACGCCGAGGTCACGAAATACCTGCATGGTTGACAAGACATCTTCACCACGCAAGATATCATAAACCTTAGTTTCACCCTCAGCCAAGCTTCCAAAAATAATGGAACGGTGACTGATAGATTTGTCACCTGGAACTCGGATACTGCCGTGTAAGTGGCTAATGTTTGTTTTTAGTTTCATACTGGACCTCATACTTGCAATACTTTTACCTATTTTATCATAAAAAGCCAGAAATTCCTTAAAATTTCTGACTTTATGATAGTTATTTTCTTATTTTAGCAATTCTGAAACTGGTTCGAAAACAATTTTTTCAATGTCAGAAAGGTAAATTGCCAATTGTTGTTGCTTAGTAAAGAATTCTGATAAGAGGCTATTCCCTTGAATCTGCTTACCAAAGCCTTCCATTTTCGCTTGAAAGGAAGCGTCTGGCATTTGCCCTGTCTGTGCCAGTTTTTGAATTTCCTCTTGAAAGGCAACATAGTCTGTGAAGATTTTGCTGGCCTCAGCATCTGCTGAGATAGCTTCTTTAGCTGTTTTAACAACCTTGTATTCTGGTAATTCGCGTAGACCGCGACTGAGTTCGTTTGCACTATCGTAAATATTTGACATGATTTTCTCCTTATTTGATGACGACTGTATAGTCGGTATTTTCTGTTATGAGGTTCTCGGCTCGTTCTAAGTCTTGAGCATTTTTAAATGAAATTTGTAAAATCCCATGAATATCCTCACGATTTTCCTCGTTGATGTGAATATTGACCAAGGAAGTTCCACGTAGCAGTTCCAAAATCCGCAGGATGACATCTTCTTCATCGGGAACGTCGACATAGAGGTCATAGGAGCTGTCCACACCACCACGCTTATGGATTTCCATGGCCTGACGTTGCTCACGCGCCTGATTGAAAAAGTTCCAGATTTGCTCCTCCTCTCCCTTGCTGATGGCCTGACCAATCTCTTCCAAACGTTCCTTAAAATCCTCAATTCGGTCTAGAATAGTTTCACGATTGGACAAGAGAATGGAAGTCCACATACCTGGCTCGCTTTCTGCAATTCGGGTCATATCTCGAAAACCACCTGCCGCAAAGCGCCTTGCCATCTCATGTTCTTGAGCATAGACCGCGGTCTGTTCCATGAGACTAGAAGCCAGAATATGTGGAAAATGGCTAATCTGAGAAGTCACCCGATCATGCTCCTTGGCATCAATTTCGATAAAGCGAGCATGAAGACCTGAAAGCAGAGCCTTCATTTCCTCAAGCGTGTCCTGACTTGTCAGGCTTGAAGGTGTAAAGATATAGTAGGCATTTTCAAAGAGATTGACATCCGCAGAAGCAGCCCCTGTCTTGTGACTACCAGCCATGGGATGGGCTCCGACGAAGCGAATAGCCTTGCCAACCAAATACTGCTCCGCTACATCTACAATAGCTGACTTGGTTGACCCAGCATCTGAAATAATGACGCCTTCTTTCAAGTCCAAGTTGGCCAATTCCTTAATAAAGGAAATGGTTTGCTTTATTGGCAAGCTGAGAATGATGATATCTGCCAAAGGAGCAAAACTGGCAAAATTATCCGTTGCACGGTCAATCATGCCTTCTTTCAAGGCGATATCTCTCGAAACTTGACTGCGATTATATCCTAAAATTTCATAATCTGGATGATCGCGTTTGATACCAAGTGCCATAGAGGCACCAATCAATCCAAGACCTGCGATATAGACTGTTTTTGCCATAGGAACTCCTTAATAGTTCTTTGTATAGTCTCGGTGTTTAGCTACCGCTTCTTTTAATTCCTCTAGATTATCTGATGAGAATTTTTCAAGGATTTCTTGTGCCAGAACCGTTGCCACAACGGCTTCCATAACTACACCTGCTGCTGGAAGAGCAGTCGGATCACTTCTCTCCACAGTTGCCTTGTAGGGTTCATGGGTTTCGATATCCACACTCATGAGTGGTTTGTAGAGAGTAGGAATGGGCTTCATGACGCCACGAACAACGATAGGTTGCCCATTGGTCATACCACCTTCAAAGCCACCTAGATTATTGGTACGGCGAGTATAGCCGTCTTCTTTAGACCAGAGAATTTCGTCCATAACTTGGCTTCCTTTACGGTAACCAGCTTCAAATCCAAGACCAAATTCCACCCCTTTAAAGGCATTGATAGAGACAACTGCTTGGGCCAATCTTGCATCCAATTTTCTGTCCCATTGGACATAGGAACCAAGACCAACTGGAACACCTCCAACGACTGTCTCCACAACCCCACCGATAGTATCACCGTCACGTTTGATTTGGTCAATATAATCCTTGATTTCCTGTTCTCTTTCTTGGTTGACAATAGAAACATCAGACTGGGCAGCTCTTTCCTTAATCTCAGCAACTGTGAGATTCTCAGGAACATCGATTTCCTTGCCACCAAAGACTACGACATGGTTGGTAATCTCCATATCCAGCTCAGCCAAGAGGCGTTTGGCTACTGCCCCAACTGCCACCCGCATGGTGGTTTCACGGGCAGATGAACGCTCCAAAGAATTTCGCAAATCGTCAAAACGGTACTTGATACCCCCAACCAAGTCGGCGTGACCTGGACGAGGATGGGTGATTTTTCGTTTGCTTTTAAGGCGGTCTTCAATGTCCTCTGCAGACATGATGTCCAGCCATTTTTGGTGATCTTTATTGACGACATCCATGGTAATAGGCGCCCCAGTAGTCCTCCCATGGCGAACACCCGAAGTAAAGATAACTTGGTCGCTCTCAATCTTCATACGACCACCACGACCGTAGCCACCCTGACGGCGTTTGAGGTCCCCATTGATATCCTCAGCTGTCAAAGGAAGTCCGGCCGGAATACCTTCAATAATAGCCGTCAGACGGGGGCCGTGTGATTCTCCTGCAGTTAAATATCTCATACACTCTCCTTATTTTACCAAGTAGTCTTTCATCTCTTCCAGAGAAACTGGGTGAATGGTAGCCGAACCGAGCTCTGACAACAAGACCAATTTCAAGGTATTGCCACGCGCCTTCTTATCATGAGTCAAAGCCTGATAAAGCTTGTTAACATCCCAGTTTTCATAATCAACAGGCAAGCCAAATTTCTGACACATCTCTGTAATAGACTGGGTTATTCCTTCTGGCATGAGACCTTTTTCCTCAGCAACCTTGGAAATCTGTACCATGCCCATGACCACAGCTTCTCCATGCATGACCTTACCATAACCGGCAGTTGCTTCAATGGCATGGCCAATAGTGTGGCCAAAATTGAGGTAAAGGCGTACACCATTGTCCAACTCATCCTCAACCACCATCTTGCGCTTGACCTGACAAGAATGCTCAATCAAAGTCTCTGCATGTTCCAGAATGCTCTCTGCAGAACCATCTAGCTCCGTCAAGAGAGCCCACAGTTCTGGATCCTCAATCAAGCCGTACTTGATGACCTCTCCCATCCCTTCAATCAACTCTCTTTTTCCGAGGGTTTCAAGAACAAGTGGGTCAATCAGAACCCCATCTGGTTGGGCAAAGGTCCCCACCATATTCTTAGCAAATGGAGTGTTAACACCTGTCTTTCCACCGATAGATGAATCCACCTGAGCTGTCAAGCTGGTCGGAATCTGAACAAAGTGAATGCCCCGCATATAGGTAGAGGCTACAAAACCAGCCAAGTCCCCAACGACACCGCCACCAAGAGCCACGATTCCATCGCTACGAGTCAGACCTTGCTTGACTAAAAATTCATAGACTTTCTGGACAGTAGTTAAATTCTTTCTTTCTTCCCCTTCTAAAAAGTCAAAAACTGCTACCTGAAAACCAGCATCTTCTAGGCTGAGCTTGACCTTCTCTGCATAAAGAGAAGCTACATGGTTGTCTGTTACAATGACCACTTTTTGCGGTTGCCAGAGTTCTCGCAACCACTGACCAGTCTGAGACAGACAACCTTTTTCAATCTGAATATCATAAGGATGATGAGGAATATCGATTCTGATTTTCATAGGAGAATCTCCCTTTCTTTATTGGTATTTTTCTGTTAAGGACTGCCAAATCTCTTCTGTAGGCATTTCCTTGCCTGTCCACAGTTGAAAGGCTTCTGCAGCTTGATAGAGCAACATTCCCAAACCATTGATTGCTAGATTGCCCTGACTTCTGGCCCATTTCAAAAATGGCGTTTCAAAGGGTTGGTAAATGATATCTGCTACTAAGAGAGTTTCTGATAAGACTATGCTTTCAGGAACTGGAGAGGATTGACCATCCATTCCCACACTGGTGGCATTAACCAGCAAATCCGACTCGGCAATCCTTGCTTGAAGTTCGGAAACATCTTCTAAAACGTACAAGTCCACCTTAAAGCCTGTGTGCTCCTGTAACTTGTCTAGGTAAGGTCTTGTTTTTTCCATAGAAATGGAACGAACAAAGAGCGAAATCTGGCTAACGCCATCCAAAATAGCTTGCGCCAGAATGGACTTGGCCGCACCACCTGCACCCAGCAAAGTCATCTTTTTACCTGTAATTGTAAAAGAAGGCAAGCTCTTAAAAAATCCCTTGCCATCTGTATTATATCCAATTAAATTGCCATTCTCATTGACAACCGTATTGACCGCACCAATCAAGCGCGCTTCGTCACTCAGCTCATCCAAATAAGGAATCACTTGCTCCTTATAGGGCATGGACAGGTTGACGCCAAACATCTGGTAGCGACGAATATTAGCCACTGTTTCTGCCAAGTCACCCACTTCAATCTCCCAAGCCACGTAAGCACCATTGGTAGCTGTCGCCTCAAAGGCACTATTGTGAATAAAGGGGGAAATAGAATGCTTAATAGGATTGGCAACAACTGCTGCTAAACGTGTATAGCCATCAAGCTTCATCCAAAATCTCCCTGATTTTTTTCATGTTAGCTAGGGAAATCTGACCAGGAGCACTAGCCTCATCTAGACTAGCAAAGGACCAGCTAGAACCAGTCACATCCGCAGTGATACGAGAAACCTTGCCCACCTTGCCCATAGAAATGGTCACATATTCCTGTTCAGGATTGAGTGTTTTAAAGCCTCGTGTATAGTTCATCAAGTCTAAGACATCTTGCTCCGTGTGGGCCATCACCGCAACCTTGACAAGTTTTGGATTTAGGCTCGTCAACTCTGATAAAATTTCCATCATATTTTCAGGTGTTTCTTGGAAATTGTGGTAACTCAAAATGAGATTTGGGAAATCCAGCATTTCCTCAAAAACATCCTTGTAGCTGTAGTACTCAAAATCAATATAGTCTGGTTGATAGAGTTGCGCCACTTCCTTGATTAGATGGATATATTCTTCTGGAGAAAGGTCGATTTCTCCCCCTTCAGAGCGAGTTCGCAATGTGAAAACCAACTCACGGCCTGCGAATTTTTCAAAAATAGCTGGAGCCACCTGCAAAATTGCTTCCTTAGGCAGATAGTCGGCACGCCATTCAATGATGTCGGCATCCAGATACCTCGTGGCATCCAGAGCCTGAGCTTCCTCTAAACTTCTTGGCATTACTGAAACGATTAATTTCATTTACTAACCTTCATACTAATCACCTTGAGGTAATTACTACTTTCATCTTTTTTATTATAGGCGAAATCTGCTGGAAGACCGTATTTGTTTAAAATCTGGTAACTTCTTCCTGCAAAGCCTTTATCAATTTGTTCTGTAAATTTCTGGCGGGAAACATTGGCAGCATTGGTACTGGCAATGATAATTCCTCCCGGATTTAAAATCTCAAGACTCTGGGAAATCAACTTGTGATAATCCTTAGCTACAGAAAATGTTTGTTTTTTGTTCCGAGCAAAGCTAGGCGGATCTAGGACAATCACATCATAGGTCAAGCCTTTTCGCTTAGCATACTTGAAATACTCAAAGACATCCATGACTATAAAACGATGGTCGTCTGTGCTGATTCCATTTGCCTGAAAATGCGCTTGAGACAATTCTCGTGAACGTTTAGCTAGGTCAACCGAAGTAGTCTGGCTTGCTCCTCCCATGGTCGCAGCTACTGAAAAGGCTGCTGTGTAGGAAAACATATTGAGCAAGGATTTGCCCATAGCCAATCCATCCACTAGACTACCACGAACCTCGTGCTGGTCTAGGAAAATCCCTGTCATCAAACCATCGTTCATAAAGACTTGATACAAGACACCATTTTCTAAAACAGTGAAAAAGTCAGGTGCTTCTTGACCATAAACATGGGCAGATTCATAGTCCAAACCCTTAAAACGGATCTTCTCATATGCTCCTAAAACCTCAGGAAAAACCTGTCTAAAAGCTTCTGAGATGGTCTGACGAATCTGATAAACATAAGAGTTATACCAAGAAAAGACAGCATAGTCGCCATAAAGGTCCACTGTCAGACCGCCAAAGCCATCTCCCTCTTGGTTGAAGAGACGAAAGGCAGTTGTCAAATCATCTTGATAGTAGGCACTTCTCTTTTCTTTAGCTTGTCTAAACAGCGTTTCAAAGAAAGCTTGATTGAAGGTCACCTTGTCTGTGCTCACAAACCAGCCCAAGCCCTTGTTTTGCTGAGAAAGGTAGGCAGTCCCAAGAAAGGTTCCTTCCTGACTCTGCACTTCTACTTCCTGATCCTTAAGATTGACATTCTCAAGATCGCTGGCTTCTAGTAAGACTAGTCCTTTAGCGAGCTTCTTTTCAACCCTTTTGCTGACTCTTATTCTATTCATAGTCCCTATTATAGCAAATTTTGTGACAATTCTCAAAAAAGAAACTACCCTTGCTTTTTTACTCTAGTTTTAAAAAATGGTATACTAATACTAATAAAAACTTAGGAAGTAATTGTGTGAGAATCAATTTTAACAAAATCCAAAAAGCCATGGGTACCAGACTGGGTTTTGTCCTAACCCTTTTAATCCTCTATTGGCTCAAGACCTTACTAGCCTATACCGTTGACTTTAATTTAGATATTCAAGTAGGCAAATTGCAGGGAAATTACCTTGCCTTTATCGCCTTTTTCAACCCCCTTCCTTTGGGATTGCTCCTGCTGGCTCTAGCCCTCTATGCTCGCTCAACCAAGACCTTTTACAGTCTTAGTATAGCTATTTACAGCCTTTTATTCATTTGGCTTTATTCCAATGTCTTTTACTATCGAGAATTTAGTGACTTTATCACGGCCAATACCATGAAAGTGGTCAGTAAGGTATCTGTTGGTACTGCAGAACTAGAGTTACTGCGTTTTTGGGATTTCATCTATTTTATGGATTTCCCACTGCTGGCTTATCTTCTCTATAAAAAGATCATCCAGCTGGATAGGAGACCTTTCAAATTCCGCTCCAGTGTTGCTATCACTGCTCTCTCGGCTCTGCTCTTTTCAGCTAACCTTTTCTTGGCTGAAATCGAACGTCCTGATCTCCTATCGCGAGGATTTTCTAATTATTATGTTGTCCGCGCCCTTAGTTTGCCAGCCTTTTTGGGCTATAGTGCCAACCAATCCTACAGCGCCAACAAAGAACGTGCTAAGGCTTCTGAGACCGACCTTCAACCTATTACAGATTATATTCAAGAGCATTCTGCTAAGCCCAATCCAGACTATTTTGGCCTTGCCAAAGGGAAAAATGTGATTTATCTCCACTTGGAAAGTTTCCAGCAGTTCCTACTGGACTATAAACTCAACATAGATGGAACTGATCATGAAGTCACTCCCTTCCTTAATTCCCTCTACCATTCGCAATCAACCCTAGCCTTTTCGAATATCTTTAACCAAGTCAAGGCTGGTAAAACCTCAGATGCAGAAACCATGCTAGAAACCGGCTTGTTTGGACTTGACCAAGGTTCTTTCATGGTCAACTATGGAGGTACCAATACCCAGCAGGCTGCGCCTTTTATCCTATCAAAAAATGGCTACCAATCAAGTGCAGTCTTTCACGGTAATATCGGGACCTTCTGGAATCGAAATACAACCTACAAACAATGGGGCTACCAATACTTCTTTGATGCTTCCTATTTTACCAAGCAAGACAGTAGCAATTCTTTCCAATATGGTTTAAATGATAAAATCATGATGAAAGATTCTATCCAATATCTGGAGCACCTGCAGCAGCCTTTTTATGCTAAGTATATCACGGTGTCCAATCACTATCCCTATGCTAGCAATCTAACAGGCGATGAGCTTGGTTTCCCACTGGCTAAGACCAAAGATGAAACAATCAATGGCTACTTCCAAACAGCCAACTATCTGGATAGTGCTATCAAGGCCTTCTTTGACTATCTCAAAGAAAGTGGCCTCTATGAAAAATCCATCATCGTCATCTACGGAGACCATTATGGCATTTCCAACTCCCGCAATCCTGACCTGGCTCCTTTAATTGGCAAGACTTCTGAGAACTGGTCGAATTACGACAATGCCATGTTGCAACGAGTGCCTTTTATGGTGGTCATGCCTGGCTATGAAAAGGGACAAATCATCAATACCTACGGTGGACAAATCGATATCTTACCGACTCTCGAACACCTACTTGGTATTGAGTCCAATTCCTTCCTTCAAGTCGGCCAAGACCTTCTGTCTTCAGATCATCAAGAAATCGTTGCCTTTCGGACTGCTAATTCCTTCGTCACACCTAAATACACCAGTTACGACGGACGAATCTACTATACTGAGAGCGGTCTTGAAATCAGCAATCTTGATGAACAAGCTCAGACTGAACTGGAAAGCGTTCGGCAAGCAGCTAGTCAACAACTGAAAATCAGCGACCAGATTCAAACTGGCGATTTAATACGTTTCTACCAAGCAGATCATCTTGGAAAAGTTGATACAGAAAGTATTTCTTACCTCAATTCTTTACCAATTCTGCAAAAGATTGAACAGGAAAAAGGAAGTCAGTCAACTAGCCTCTTTAGCCAACGACAAGGTAAAACCAGTACTGACCTTTTCAAGGCCCCAAGTTACCAAGAACTCCACCCAGAGTCGGCAGAAACCGAATCAAAATCACAATAAAAAATGCTCTTCCATCGTGGAGGAGCATTTCTTTTTATAAAATAAAATTCAACGAAAATCAATGAAGAAACTAGCCTCAAATTTACTATGATATTGTAGATAGATAGGCTGTATCAGTAATATGTGTCTGTCAAATTTAGTGACAAAGATAATAGAATAAAGTTGAGAAGTCATAGAGAGAAGATAAATCAGCTTCAGTAGATATCTGGAAAATTTGATTTTATAGAAAAGCCTTTTGTTACAAACTCAATATACTATCAATAAATAATATTATAGAAGCAACAATAATTAAAATTTCACCTATCTGCATAATTCTATTTCGAACTCTAAATATATGTTCTATCAAAAACACTTGGATCACACACATTATAGGAATTAACGTTTTTGAAATTGAGAAGTATCCAAATAAATATGATTTCGATACTATTAAGACCGTTTATCTAGCTTCTTCTCTCTAAAGTCTTTTGTAATTATATCCTGAAGAAGTCTCTTAATATGACGCAAATTATCCTCTGACGATAATTTTAATATTTTCTCCATCAATTCTTCGGTAACTTTATAAGAAACTTTAAAATACTCAGTCAGTTTATTCACTAGAATATTGGTTTCTACTTTGATAAATAATTGTTTTTCCTCAATACTTGGAATTTGGAAATCGCTAGTTAAATCAAATCTAGACTTAAGTGAATTGGGAATATGCTGAGTAAAATATTCTGGAGTCATATTAGAAGTAAAAATAATCATATAACCACTTAAATCATGAACAATCCCATGCCTATCTGTAAAACTACCATCTTCTAGAAGCTCGTAAAAGAAGTTGAATACAGATGGTGTTGCTTTTTCAAATTCGTCAATCAAAATAATTTTAGATTTTGATGAATTAATTTTTTTAATTAACTCACCACCTTCATCGCTTCCGATGTATCCAAGCGGAGAGCCAATCAAACTATTTAACACTCCCTCCGTTGAGTAATTTCCGAAGTTAATTTTGATGAGCTCTCCATTTGGATAGAGTGATTTTGATAAGATTTTCGCAAATTCTGTTTTTCCAATTCCAGATTCGCCTATCAGAAATACGGAAAAAATCTTTCGAACACTAATTTTTTCTAGTAATTTATAATTTTCATACTTCTTTACAAAATCAGCCTTAAATAAGCTGTGACCAACTAGTTTATCAACAGCCTTTTGTACTTTATCGTTAATTTCATTAACACTATAATCTTTCGCTACCTCATCAAGATTAAGTTTTTGAACTTTTGGATTAGCAAAATCTTCGTTTATAGCTGTTTCATCAAACAACAACGGCAACTCTTTTAACATAATTTCATATTTTGATTTATTCAACCAAAAAATAGGGGAGTTGAATGCCCTATCTAGTAAATGGAATATTTTACCGATATACAGGCTATTGTACGCGCTTGGATTCATTAAAGCAGATAAATCTATAACCAAATTATTAAAAGGGTATACCTCGCTACAAATATCTTCTAATTCAACGAGATTAGTAAAATCGTGAGATAAGATATGGGTAATATCAATCTTTTTGTTCTCTGAAAAGTTAGCCTTTAAATCATCAATTCTTGTTGGGTCATATAGGTAAATCATCTTTTTTCTCCACATTGATTTTTTGAACAACCGCAATGACATCTATTAAGTGGTACTCTCCATCTAGTTTTTTATAATTGAAATCGAACTCAAACTCAGATTTATCAATAGAACTAGATTCTGGAATTGAAGATTTTTGAATAATATCTTTTACAATTTTCGCTGTATTATTTTTATTAGCTTGCTCACTCATGAACTCTAAAAATTTCGTTGACATCGTATCGACTTCTGAAAAATTAATTTTGCCTCGGTCTATTCCTACTAAACAAAGTTGACCAAGCTGGAAGTCACTATGTCTATATCCATTTTCAAAGCCTTCAATTTCTCCGTAAGGAAAACGAACTAAGAAATTTTCCTCACCTATCTTAAAACCATAGTCAATCGTATAATCAGTCAAAAAAGTAGAAAGTAAGTTTGACATGTTTAGCTCAATCCCTTCTGTAGTAGGATTATCTAGTTTGCTAGACTGTAAAACTTGTAGAATAAGAGGGATATCCTGCGCATTTACAGGAGTCAGTGAAATGTTGTCAAATTTTACCAGATCCCCGGGTTTTGAACTTCTAATTTGAAAAGTTTTAGCCATTTCATAGACTTTTCTAAAAATAGTAGATTTAGTATTTTTAATTTCGAAACTCTCACTAATCTTACTTCCCGTGATTAATTCATGACTATTTTCATAACTAGATGGTAAACTATTTTTCGTACCAACTTTAAAGGAATTTTTATTATTCGTAGTATTACTGTTTTCTTTTTGAATTGTTGTTTTTACAGTATTATCAATCAAAGTAGCAATCTCGTAAGATTTCGCCGAATTTATATAAACTAAATTAAAATAATCTGAGTTTAATTTTGGAGTAACTTTTTCTCTGTCGCTCTTGTTAATAGAATCTATACGCCAACTCACAGAAATTAATATCACACTAATTATTAGCAGTATATTCGGGTCAATATTGACTAAAGTAATTAGACATCTCAATAATGGTCGAATTAATACATAAAATATTGCTATAAGTAAAAATTCATCTTTATTCTTATCTTCAAAAAAGTAGAAAAGCATTATCGTAGATAATGAAAAAATCAATTCATATTGTGAATAAGGCTGTAAAATATTAATTCTAAATAACCAACTAACTACAGTTAGTATAGCTGATGTATATAAAATAATTCTACGATAATTCATTCCTAAGAAAAATTTTTTTATCAATCAACACCTCGCGTTCTTCTAGATTTTTCTAAAACCTAATTTATAATATTATTTTTGAAATAGTTCAGACAAAAAATCTTCTTTTAGCATACACAAATTGAATACATTTGTGATATGATTAAAAGCTTCTGAAAGTGGTAAATGAGCGGTTTTCCAACCTTGTCCATCTGTAACCCACACAAATTCTACATTATCGTTCGAAGTTATTACAAATTGGCTCAATTCCGTAAACTCGCCAGCTACAGCCTTAAGTTTGCTGCCTCCGCCACCGTAGTAATTTGTTTCAATTAGCCAAACTTTATGTTTCTTTTTGGAATATACTACCACATCGAAACGTCGTTCAGACTTATCAACAGGAACTATAATATTCCATTTCTCTTTGATAAATGGAGCTGTAGCTTGAGCTTTCCATTCTAATTCTAATTCGTTTGCTATTTTATCAATATGACGTTCTAAAATACCTTCCATAGTTGTTCCACTACGGTTTTTTCTAGCATTGCTATCCAATCCAGCTTCCACCCCATAAACATAATCCACTAACGAACGGTTAGCGTTGTTTTGAAGGAAATTCAATAATCCAGATTTTTCAGTAAAATCAACATACTCCTTAATCTTGTTAGTATCAATTTTCGAAAAATTGAGTCGCTCAAAACTCATATTATCTTGCTCATCGATAGAAAGAATATCTAAAATTTTATCACGGCTAGCAATTAAACTTGGAATTGCCCTAAGTAGGTCGGGTTGTTTAGTGAACAGAGATAGAGCTTCGTTATAAATAGAATCTTTACCTATCAGGTAGTTAAGGGTGTTTAGCTCTAACTCAAACTGTTTAGTCTCACGATTAACCTTCTCCCAATTGACATAATATTCAGGTGTACGATTTGTTACAGATAAACTTGATAAAAATTCTTTAAGTCTTTCTTCTGACGATAATTCTAGATAATCATTTAGTTTCATAATATCCCCTCGTTTCTTTCCTTTTCTAATCTTGTCTTGGCTATTTTTAAGTAATCTTTTTCTGCGTCAATTCCTATAAATTTTCTACCTAATCTTTTAGCAACCACACCTGTCGTTCCACTACCAACGAAAGGATCCAGAATATAATCATCTTCTTGAGTGGAAGCTAGAATAATTCGTTCCAGCAAATATTCAGGTTTCTGCGTAGGATGCTTACCAGCCCATTTCTCAGTTTGCTTTGTAAGCGGACCAGTCCAGACATCTTTCATTTGTTTACCATCATTTATTTCTTTCATCAAGTCATAGTTGTAATAGTGACGAGCTTTTTTATCAGCTTTCCTAGCCCAAAGAATGGTTTCGGTAGAATGCGTAAAATATCGACAAGAAAGATTTGGAGCTGGATTAGTTTTTTGCCAAGTAATATTATTAAGAATCTTAAATCCTTCTTGTTCTAAAGCCATTCCAACCGAATAAATATTATGAAAACTACCTGAAATCCAAATTGTGCCATTAGGTTTTAAGACTTTTTTAGCAAGATTTATCCAACGTCGGTTGAAATCATGTTTTTCTTCTAACGAAGATATTTTATCCCAATCACCTTTATCAACTGATACTACTTGACCTCCTGAGTTAGAGAAACCTCCATTACTCAAAAAATAAGGCGGATCTGCGAAAATCATGTCCATACTTTCAGGTTTCATTTTCGAAAGGAACTCAAAAGTATCGGCATGTACAAGAATTGATTTGTTTTTATTATAGTATGGCTTTGTCATTAAAACACCTCCATACTTATATTCGTTATTTATCATAGTTGGTTACAATAATCTCATCAATTTTTCCACGACTTGAAGATTTAGCTCCATTAGTCCGGGTAGCAGAGACTTTATGTATATTAAAATCTTTATACAACTCTCCAACTAATGGGCTAGAAGAATTCGATAACATAACGTAGGCGCCTTTTTCATCTAGCTTTTTAAAAGTGTCTCTCAAACGAACTTGGTCTTCGTAAGAGAATCCCTCGTGTGTATAAGAAGTAAAAGAGCTTGTCTCAGAAAGTGGAATGTAGGGTGGGTCAAAGTAAACAAAGTCCCCAGCTTCAACATCTTTAACGGCTTCTTCAAAATCTCCATTTAAAATATGAATAGTGTTCTCATTTAAATATTGAGAAATAGATACAATCAAATCTGAATCTACAATTTGGGGATTTTTATAGCGACCATACGGGACATTAAACTGATTTTTTGAATTTACACGGTATAATCCATTAAAATTTACACGTAGCATATACATAATGCGAGCAGCTCTCTCAACATTATTCATTTTTTCAATTCTGCTGTCCCTATCAGCAGAACGCAAGTTCAAATAGTATTCCTTCGAATTGCTTTCCTTGTGCTTAGATAACGATTTAATTAGCTCAGAAGGATTATCTTTAATTTGTTGATAACAATTGATTAATTCACTATTAAAATCATTTATGATCGCATCTTTAGGAGCAAGTTCAAAAAACAAAGCTCCACCACCAACAAACGGCTCAAAATAACGATTATAAGATTCTGGCATAAGAGATTTGATTACGGAAAGAAGCTGACGCTTTCCACCAGTCCATTTTGTAAAAGGGCGTAAAGCCTGCTTACTATTAAGTATTGATTTCATACCTACAATTATACCACATATCACCACTGAATTAAATCAGTTAAAGTCAACTCAATACCTCAACATTTACAACTGAAATCTTAACACTAGACTCAGATAACTTCTCTCTATAGCTATTCGCTAGCTCTCTAAAAAATTCATCATCTGTTTCAATATCTAAAATCTCTATCAGAGCCTTGGCGGTGTCGGTTAAATGAAAAGCACTATATTCAAATGTTAGAATATCGTTGGAATCAGTCGTAAAAGTTAAAACTAAATTGTCATTTTGAAAACCAGACAGTATCTCTAAGTTTATGGCGAGAATTTCCAAATATACAGAACTTCCAGAACTAACCGTTGAAATCATAAATGAGCTGATTGATAAGATTGTGATACAAAAACCAACAGGAACGAAACGCAATCGAATCATTCAGATAGATATTTACTACAATTTCATCGGAAAACTAAACAACGAAAAAAGCGAGCCGGATAATCTGACTCGCTAATATTACCTAATCACTAAACTGCTGGGTGTCAGGTTACCTTTGGAGGAGCATTTCTTTTTATAAAATTTATCAAGCAAACGACCAACTAGCTCATCTTTTTTCTATCTCTAACAATATCCGTGACAGGTAGTAATGATAGCTAAATATAGCAAGACCAAGCAGGAGGATAAGAGCTCCTACTCCCAAGCTGATGGCAAGGACAGGGGAAAGAGACTGAAGCAAGTATACGCTCACAATAGTTGAAATCAATAAGATAGCACTATAAATAATAATCAAAACCATTGTGACTATACCTTTTGAACGATTCACCAGGTCCGTAATGCTACTCCAATTGGTTGACAGATTTTTCATATCTTTAAAATAATGGTGGCAAGAAAGGCTGACACTGGCAAGAACCCATGCCACAAGAAGGTAAATCATCGAAAGGATAGGCAAGCCTAGATATAGAGAAAGGCCAAGTAAAGTCAGAACTGGTAAAAAGGACTGGACAGCAAAGATAATCCAAAATTTCACTTTAACATAACGAGCAAAGTCAAAGGGTAAACTCTTCAGAAAATCAACATTTTCCCTCTCCAAGGATAAGGCAATTGAAGGAAGGCTGGTGATATTGTTATTGACAACTGCTATAAACATTCCCACGAAAAACAAGGGTAACCAGTATCGAGGATGAACGTCTGGAACTAACTGAGAATCTCGGATTGTGGAAATCGGACCAATCATCATGAGATAGGGAAGGAACGCACTTGTAAAAAGTACTGTAATCACGCCAGTCCCCTGTCCCAAGAGGGAGAGGTTGTAGCGCAAAACCATGCGGAAAAATCCCTTTTTAGTTCTTGAAATCCCCTCTTTACTGCGACGTTCTTTTTTGACCTTCTCCTCACTGTTAAGCAGAATCACGTCATAAAAATGAGGAAAAACCTTCTTTTTGGTCAGATAAAGCAAGAAAACAGTTAAAGCTATCCAAGCGAGCAGACCCAGTATGGCCTCTGTCGAAAAAGGCTCCACTGCTATTTTGTAAAAGAGATGAATAGGATAAAGGAGAAATGGAATATCTCTAACTCTGTCAACTATATCTCTAGAAGTCGACTGTAGAAGGAAGACAAATAATAAAGGTATGAGAACCCCAATCCCAATCATCACATTGGCAAAAATAGACTGATACTTTCTAAAAACGGTAGTTTGAGCCAAGAAATGCACTACCCCTACCATCACTAAAGTAACAGAGACAAATAATAAGGCCAAGGACAGCAGCATCAAAGGCAAGCCCAGCCAAAGAGAAGGAGCTAACCTAATGTAGAGGACTAGAAAATAAGCTAGGGTTGGTACAATTCCAGTTAGAGCTGGCAAGAGGACAGACAGTCCTTTAGCGATTATAATCTCTGATTCTTTAAAGGCATAGGGACTATAGGAGGCCAAATCCTTACTCTCATAAAAGACATTGTAAAAGGCAGTGAAAGCCGTTGAAAAGGCAAGCACCAGTAAAATAGCAACCATGGTACTAAAAAGACTTGGCATTTCCTCAAAAGGAAAATGAAAGGCTATATTTATAAACAAAAGTAGCATCAAGAGGCTAGAAAAAATGTAAGAACTTAGGACTCTAGCGGAAACATTTACTTTTTTCCCAGGGTTCTTAGCCTGCTTCTTTCGTAGATTAGCCAGATTCGCTTCTTTAGATGAATAGAGGATATTGATATCAACTAATTTTTTAATGACCTTGAAACGCATCTTCACCCTCCTCTTTTCTACCAGCAAGGCTAAGGTAGATACTTTCCAAAGACTGGTCTGGGTGGTCTTTTCTCAAGTCCTCTACACTACCACAATAAATCAAATGCCCCTTTTTCAAGATTGCAATCCGATCACAGACTTGCTCAGCTACCTCGAGGACATGGGTTGAAAACAAGACTGTCTTACCTTTTTGTGCATGTTCCTTCATCATTTGCTTCAAATCAAAGGCAGCCTGGGGATCCAAACCAGTCAAGGGTTCGTCCAAGACCCAAATATCAGGATCAGACAAGAGTGCCCCGATGACAAAGACTTTCTGACGCATTCCGTGAGAAAGGGTTTCAATAACCTGATAACGGTTTTCAGCAAAATCAAAAACCTTCAATAGCCTATCTAGACTAGCCTCCAAGTCAGAGCTGCTCAAATCATAGGATGAAGCAATCAATTCCCAAAATTCATTGGCCGTTAAACGTAAAAATAAGTCAGGCGAGTCTGCAACGTAGCCAATCTTTCGTTTGATAGCCAAGCGATTTTCCGATAAATCTAAACCGTCAACCAAAATACGACCACTGCTGGGTGAAATGATACTGACTAGGGATTTTATAGTGGTCGATTTCCCAGCACCATTATGGCCAATCAAGCCCATAATCTCTCCATTTTCAATCTGCAGATTGAGATTGCTCAAAGCCGCTTTATCACCATACAACTTACTAACATTTTGAAATTCAATCATGGGCTGACTCCTATCTTTATCTATGTAATTTACTATTATTATAGCGCTTTCATTTTAAAAATCAACATTTTATATAAAATAGTCAAAAACTTATTATTTAGTATTACGCAAACGTTTGAGTCAAGAGATACTTTATGATAGAATAAAGAACAAGATTGACAAGTAAGAGGAAAAATCATGCAAAATCAAACACTTATGCAATACTTTGAATGGTATCTCCCCCACGACGGCCAGCACTGGACGCGTCTAGCTGAAGATGCTCAACACTTAGCTGATCTCGGTATTAGCCATGTCTGGATGCCACCAGCTTTTAAGGCAACCAATGAAAAAGATGTAGGCTATGGTGTCTATGACTTATTTGACTTAGGAGAGTTTAATCAAAAAGGAACTGTCCGCACCAAGTATGGTTTTAAAGAAGATTATCTTCAAGCCATTCAAGCTCTAAAAGCGCAGGGAATCCAGCCTATGGCCGATGTGGTGCTCAACCACAAGGCTGCAGCCGATCATATGGAAGCCTTTCAGGTTATCGAAGTGGATCCTGTAGACCGTACAGTTGAACTTGGAGAACCCTTCACTATCAATGGCTGGACTAGCTTTACCTTCGATGGCCGCCAAGATACCTACAATGACTTCCACTGGCACTGGTACCACTTCACAGGTACAGACTACGATGCCAAACGTCGTAAATCTGGCATTTATCTCATCCAAGGTGATAACAAGGGCTGGGCAAATGAGGAATTAGTCGATAACGAAAACGGAAATTACGACTACCTCATGTATGCTGACCTAGACTTTAAACATCCTGAGGTCATCCAAAATCTCTATAACTGGGCAGACTGGTTCATGGAAACGACTGGTGTAGCTGGTTTTCGCTTGGATGCAGTCAAACACATCGATTCTTTCTTTATGCGCAATTTCATCCGTGATATGAAGGAAAAATATGGTCAAGATTTCTATGTTTTTGGTGAATTCTGGAATCCTGACAAGGAAGCCAATCTGGACTATCTTGAAAAAACGGAAGAACGCTTTGACCTTGTCGATGTTCGTCTCCACCAGAATCTCTTTGAAGCCAGTCAAGCTGGCGCAGACTATGACCTTCGTGGCATTTTCACAGATAGCTTGGTTGAACTCAAACCTGACAAGGCGGTGACTTTTGTCGACAATCATGATACCCAACGAGGTCAGGCTCTTGAATCGACTGTTGAAGAGTGGTTCAAACCAGCAGCCTATGCCCTCATTCTGTTACGCCAAGATGGCCTTCCATGTGTCTTTTATGGAGATTACTATGGGATTTCAGGGCAGTATGCTCAAGAAGATTTCAAAGAAGTCCTTGACCGCCTCCTAGCCATCCGAAAAGACTTGGCCTATGGAGAACAAAAAGACTACTTTGACCATGCTAACTGTATCGGTTGGGTACGTTCAGGTGCTGAAAACCAATCCCCAATCGCAGTCTTGATTTCAAATGACCAAGAAAAGAGCAAGTCAATGTTTGTCGGCCAAGAGTGGGCTAACCAAACCTTTGTAGATCTACTTGAAAACCACCAAGGTCAAGTTACAATCGATGAGGAAGGTTATGGACAATTCCCAGTTTCAGCTAGATCCGTAAGTGTCTGGGCATCCAATACAATCTAATTGCCATTGATTATAAAGCCAGATCCAATCGGATTTGGCTTTTTTGTAGTCATAAAAAGACCTACCCAAATGGATAGATCTTTGTTTAATTACAATTTACCTGCTACTTCATCCAACAATTCTTGGATCTTAGCTTGGTTGCTTCCTCCTGCCATGGCCATGTCTGGTTTACCACCACCACGTCCATCAACGATTGGTGCTAATTCTTTGACAAGGTTTCCTGCATGAAGGTCTTTTGTCTTGCTTGCTACAAGGACATTGACTTTGTCACCGATAGCAGCAACAAGGACAAGAAGATCAGAGTAGTCTTTTTGTTTCCAGTTATCTGCAAAAGTACGAAGGGCACCAGCATCCGATACAGATACTTGGCTAGCGATATAACGATGACCGTTTGCTTCCTTAACGTCCTTGAAGATATCGCCTGCGGCTGCAGCTGCGGCTTTTTCTTTCAATTCAGCATTTTCTTTTTGAAGTTGACGAAGTTGTTCTTGAAGACCTTCTACCTTGTGAGGGACTTCCTTGACTTGCGGTGCTTTCAAGGTTGCTGCGACAGCTTTAAGAGCGTCTTCTTGTTCACGGTAGGCTTCAAAGGCTTCCTTACCAGTCACTGCCAAGATACGGCGAGTTCCTGATCCGATCCCTTCTTCTTTGACAATCTTGAAGAGTCCAATCTCAGAAGTGTTGCCAACGTGGGTACCACCACAAAGCTCGATAGAGTAGTCACCGATAGTAACAACACGAACTTCCTTGCCGTATTTCTCACCAAAGAGGGCCATAGCACCCATTTCCTTGGCAGTGTCAATATCCGTTTCAACTGTCTTCACTTCAAGAGCTTCCCAGATTTTTTCGTTGACTTGCTGCTCAATCGCACGCAATTCTTCAGGAGTTACGGCTTGGAAGTGCGTAAAGTCAAAGCGAAGGAATTCGACTTCGTTAAGAGATCCTGCTTGTGTTGCGTGGTTTCCAAGGATGTTGTGAAGAGCAGCGTGAAGCAAGTGAGTCGCAGTGTGGTTTTTCATAACACGGTGACGACGATTTGTATCAATTGCCAAGGTATATTCTTGGTTCAAAGCAAGCGGTGCAAGAACGTCAACCGTGTGAAGAGCTTGTCCATTTGGAGCTTTTTGAACATTGGTCACAGCAGCCACGACCTTACCTGACGCATCCAAGATTTGTCCATGGTCAGCAACCTGTCCACCCATTTCAGCGTAGAATGGCGTTTCCGCAAAGATAAGAGAGGCAGTTCCTTCAGACACAGCTTCTACTTCTGCATTATCAGCCACGATAGCCACCAATTTAGAAGACAATTGGCTAGCATTGTAGTTGAAGACACTTTCTACAGTGATGTTTTGAAGGGTTTCATTTTGCATACCCATTGAGCCGCCCTTAACAGCTGAGGCACGCGCGCGTTCTTGCTGTTCTTTCATGGCTACTTCAAAGCCTTCACGGTCCACAGTCATACCAGCTTCTTCAGCGATTTCTTCAGTCAATTCAACTGGGAATCCATAAGTGTCATAGAGTTTGAATACATCTGAACCAGCAATGACAGATTGACCTTTTTCTTTCAATTCTGCTACGATTCCTTGGGCAAAGTGTTGACCTGAGTGAAGAGTACGGGCAAATGACTCTTCTTCGCTCTTAACGATTTTTTCGATAAAGTCACGTTTTTCAAGCACTTCTGGGTAGTAGCTTTCCATGATTTTTCCAACCGTTGGAACAAGTTTGTAAAGGAAAGGCTCGTTGATACCCAATTTTTGACCATGCATAGAAGCACGACGGAGCAAACGACGAAGGACATAACCACGACCTTCATTTCCTGGAAGGGCACCATCACCGATAGCAAATGAAAGTGAACGGATGTGGTCAGCGATAACCTTAAAGCTCATGTTATCGCCATCTTGGTCATAAACCTTACCAGACAATTTCTCCACTTCACGGATGATCGGCATGAAGAGGTCCGTTTCAAAGTTGGTCTTAGCCCCTTGGATAACGGCCACCAAACGCTCCAAACCAGCGCCCGTATCAATATTCTTGTGTGGCAATTCCTTATATTCGCTACGAGGAACAGCAGGGTCTGCGTTAAATTGTGACAAAACGATGTTCCAGATTTCGATATAACGGTCGTTTTCGATATCTTCTGCAAGAAGGCGAAGACCGATATTTTCTGGGTCAAAAGCTTCTCCACGGTCAAAGAAAATCTCTGTATCAGGTCCAGAAGGCCCAGCACCGATTTCCCAGAAGTTGTCCTCAATAGGAATCAAGTGACTTGGATCCACTCCCACTTCAATCCAACGGTTGTAAGAATCTTTATCGTCTGGATAGTAGGTCATGTACAGTTTTTCAGCTGGGAAGTCAAACCACTCAGGGCTTGTCAAAAGCTCATAAGCCCAAGTGATAGCCTCATCACGGAAGTAATCCCCAATAGAGAAATTCCCCAACATTTCAAACATGGTATGGTGACGTGCTGTCTTCCCTACGTTTTCGATGTCGTTAGTACGAATCGCTTTTTGGGCATTAGTAATACGTGGATTTTCAGGGATAATGGTTCCATCAAAGTATTTCTTAAGGGTTGCTACCCCAGAGTTGATCCACAAAAGAGTTGGATCATTTACAGGAACCAAACTCACTGATGGTTCTACTGAGTGACCTTTAGTCGCCCAGAAGTCAAGCCACATTTGGCGTACTTGTGCACTAGATAGTTGTTTCATATTGTCTCCTTATTGCTTGTTTAATTTGATTGACTTTCCAGCATTTCCACATAGTCAATAGCGACACAGAGGGAAATGACTAGATCTGCATAAGCGTCCTCCAGAACCGTTACGGTATAGGTAGAGGTCAGATGAAAGAGTTCTTTCCTGATTTCCGCAATCAACTGATCACGATCATCCAGTAGTTTGAAATTCAAATCCCAGATATTGCCCTCGATACGAAGCCCCAGATTATCAAACTCATACTTATCTCGCCAGAAGGTCAACTTCTTACGAATTACAAAACTCGATCCATCCTGAAGCTGAATCTCAAAACGAGGAAGTAGAGTCCAAATCTCTTTACTAATCTCACTGACTTGGTTACCAAATGCATCATAGATAGTAAAGGTTTTGGGAATTTTAAAAAATGATCCCTCTACCTGATAGGCGATTTCTCCCCTGTCATCCTTGATAGCAAAGCGCTCGCCTCCAAGACGAAACTTTTGTTTGACAAGAAATGTTTTCATCAACACATCCAAAAAATCAAAAGACAAGTTCATATCACGAAGGGCGAAAAACCGCGGTACCACCTTCATTCAATGAACTTGTCATTCTCTTATTCTTATGCAATTGTATGATTGAGTAGCATGACTTCCTAGCTTAGATGGCTCGCAGCACCGCCATTTCTCTGGACTAAGACAACTGAAAATCAATTCTCAACTTTCTTATTATATCGTTTTTTTAAGCTTGCGTCAACTGGAAATGATCCCCATTTAAATAACCCATTCCCTACATCTCTTCTTACTTTTTCAGGATATATTTTTTCTTACTGCTATCACTCTTTTTATCCCAACTTTTATCCCACATTTTCGAATTGCTAAAAATAGCTACGAAAATATTCCAAAATATAAAGTTTCCTATCACCAAATATATGGAATCAGTTGTTAGGTATTGTCGATCCAAACCATCCTTTAGATAGAATAGTATATATGTTTGGTTAAAAATCATTAATGTTGGCCAATAACTTTTTTTGAAAAAAGTAGACATTTTCATTATTTGTTACCGCTTTCTGTAAGGTTAAACTTAGTATACTACTAGACAGGCAAATAAGCAACTATCATAGAAAAAGATACCGTTATAAAAATTTCCTTTTACATAAAAAAACGAACCAGCTGACTGATTCGTTTTCATCCGTTTAGCTCCTACTTCCTATACATTTTAAACTGTAGGAAGAGGTCGCTATATTTTCCTGTCCATTTATGGTCAAATTTCTCATAAACTTCTAGGTGTTTCATGGTTTCAGCATCTGGATAGAATGCTTTGTCTTCTTTTTTCTCCTCTGGGAGCAGTTCCTTAGCTGGTAGGTTTGGTGTTGAATAGCCGACATACTCTGCATTTTTGAGAGCATTTTCGGGTTTCAACATAAAGTTGATAAATGCATAGGCTGCGTCTTGGTTTTTGACTGTTTTGGGAATGACCATATTGTCAAACCAAAGGTTGCTGGCCTCTGTCGGTACCACATAGCGTAGATTTTCATTTTTTTCTAGCATTTGGCTGGCTTCACCAGAGAAGGTCACGCCGATAGCAGCATTGTTCTGAATCATGTAGCCCTTCATCTCGTCGGCAACGATAGCCTTGATATTTGGAGTCAGTTTATAGAGCTTATCCACTGTCTCTTCCAACTGCTGGGTATCCTTGGAGTTGAGGCTGTAGCCTAGGGAGTTGAGCCCCAATCCCAGCACCTCACGCGCCCCATCAAAGAGCATGATAGAGTTCTTATACTCTGGTTTCCAGAGGTCGTCCCAATGCTCAGGCGCTTCATCTACCATAGTTTCATTGTAGACAATTCCCAAGGTTCCCCAGAAGTAAGGGATGGAGAATTTATTGCCTGGGTCAAAGGACTGGTTGAGGAACTCTGGTCCGATATTTTCAAGACCTTCAAGTTTTGAATAGTCAAGCGGTACCAAGAGATCTTCGTCCTTCATCTTGTTGATCATGTATTCACTTGGGATAGCAATATCATAAGTCGTTCCACCCTGCTTAATCTTGGTGTACATGGCTTCATTGGAGTCAAAAGTCTCGTACTGGACTTGGATTCCTGTTTCTTCTGTGAATTTCTCCAAGAGTTCAGGATCGATATAGTCCCCCCAGTTGTAGATTACCAGTTTTTGACTATCTCGACTATTGATTTTACTATCTAGATGCGTCGCAATTCCCCACAAGACCAGGATAATGGCTGCAATTCCTGCTAAAAATGAATAGAGTTTTTTCATGCTTGCTCCTCCTTCTCACGTGAGATAAAGTAATACCCAACAACCAGGATAATACTAAAGAGAAAGACAAGGGCAGACAGGGCATTGATTTCTAGCGAAATCCCCTTCCGAGCACGAGAGTAAATCTCGACTGATAGGGTTGAAAAGCCATTTCCCGTTACAAAGAAGGTCACAGCAAAGTCATCTAGAGAATAGGTGAAGGCCATGAAATAACCTGCAATGATAGACGGAGTCAGGTAAGGAAGCATGATTTCCTTGAACATCTGAAATTGACTGGCACCAAGGTCATAGGCCGCATGAATCATGTCACCGTTCATTTCCTTGAGTCGAGGCAAGACCATCAAGACCACGATAGGAATCGAGAAGGCCACATGACTAGATAGAACGGTCAAAAAGCCAAGTGAAAACTTGAGTTGGGTAAAGAGAATCAAGAAGCTGGCACCAATCATAACATCAGGCGCAACCATGAGGATATTATTGAGTGAAAGAAAGGCTTCTTGGTATTTCTTACGAGATTGGTAGATGTAAATGGCTCCAAAAGTCCCGATAATGGTCGCTATCAAGGCTGATAGAAAGGCCAAGAAAAAGGTCTGGGTCACAATTAACATAAGGCGACCATCGCCAAACATGGTTTTAAAATGGCTCAAGCTAAAGCCTGTAAAGCTGTTCATGTCGTTGCCTGCATTAAAGGCGTAGCCAATCAAGTAAAAAATCGGCAGGTAGAGGACAAGAAAGACCAGTCCCAGATAAAGGTTGGCAAATTTTTTCATCGTTCTCTCCTTTCCTTGGTCACCCACATGGTGATGAACATGGTCAGAATGAGAATCACACCGATGGTAGAACCCATACCGTAGTTGTCATTTGTCAGGAAGTTCTGCTCAATGGCTGTCCCCAAGGTGATAACGCGGTTCCCACCAATCAAACGAGTCAGCATGAAGAGACTCAAGCTTGGAATAAAGACCGACTGAACTCCACTTCGCACGCCGTTCATCGATAGAGGGAAGATGACATGGCGGAAGGTCTCCCACTTGGTCGCACCCAGATCGTAGCTGGCATTGATGAGGTTATTATCCATATCGTCCAAGACATTGAAAATGGGCAAAATCATAAAGGGAAGCTCGATGTAGCTTGCGACAAAGATAAAGGAGAAATCGGTAAAGAGCAACTGCTGTGAACCAATTCCGATGAATTCCAAAAATTGGTTAATAGAGCCATTTTGACCAAAAATTCCAATAAAGGCATAGGCCTTAAGGAGCAAATTGATCCAAGTTGGCAGGATAATCAGCATGAGCCAGAGTTGACGGTGCTTGAGACGGGTCAAAAAGAGGGCTGTTGGATAGCTGATAAGCAAGGTCACAAAGGTCACAATTCCTGCATATAGTACAGAGTTGAAACTCATTTTTAGGTAGGTCAAGTTTTGTGACGCAAAGTAAGATTTATAGTTTTCTAAACTGAATTGTCCTTCAATATTGAAAAAGGATTGACCGAAAATCAAGACCAAGGGTGCCAGGACAAAGAGGGCAATCCAGAGCATGTAGGGCACTACAAAGAGTTTAGAGCTTGTTTTCTTCATCTCTTTCCTCCTCGATTGCATTGATTAGACCTGCTTCTTGCTCTTCGATTTCTACGTACTCCTCAATACGAGCATCGAACTCTTCTTCAGTTTCGTTGAGACGCATGATATGGATGTCTTCCGGTTCAAAGTCCAGACCGATTTCCTCACCCACGATGGCCTTACGAGTCGAGTGGATCATCCATTCATTCCCAAGTTCGTCATAGGCGATAATTTCATAGTGAACCCCACGGAAGAGCTGGGTATCCACCTTAACTTGGAGCTTGCCTTCTTCAGGAAGGGTAATCCGCAAGTCCTCTGGACGAATCACGACCTCAACAGGTTCATTCGGCTTCATCCCCCCATCAACCGCTTCAAAGCGTTTGCCGTTAAACTCAACCAAGTAGTCCTCAATCATGGTTCCTGGCAAGATATTTGACTCACCGATAAAGGTGGCAACAAAGTGGTTGATTGGCTCATCGTAGATATCTACTGGTGTTCCAGACTGAACAATCTCGCCATCATTCATAACGAAAATCCAGTCACTCATGGCCAGCGCTTCTTCCTGATCGTGAGTGACAAAGACAAAGGTAATACCCAATCGTTGTTGTAGTTCACGCAGTTCATACTGCATGTCTGTTCTTAATTTCAAGTCCAACGCTGACAAAGGCTCGTCCAACAAAACCACACGGGGTTGGTTGATGATGGCACGGGCAATAGCCACACGCTGACGTTGTCCTCCAGAAAGTTTACGGATAGAACGTTTTTCGTACCCTTCCAACTGAACCATCTTGAGAACTTCCGCTACGCGTTGCTCGATTTCTTTCTTGTCAATCTTGCGCAAGCGTAGTGGAAAGGCAACATTTTCAAACACATTCATATGTGGAAACAAGGCATAGGATTGGAAGACAGTATGGACGTCTCTCTTGTTGGTTGGGATATCATTGATACGGACACCATCCAGCAAAATATCTCCTGTCGTCGCATCCAGTAAACCTGCAATGATGTTAAGGATAGTTGATTTCCCTGAACCAGACGCGCCTAGAAGGGTATAGAATTTCCCTTCTTCCAACTCAAAGTTGATGTCTTTGAGAACCTTGGTGTTGCTGTCTTCAAAAACTTTAGAGACGTTTTTGAATTCAATAATTGGTTTTTTCAATTGTCATTTATTCCTTCTTTTTCATAGATTAACAGATCAGGTCTCTGTCAGGCCGCTACTACCTCGTGTAGGAGATTGAACTGCCTACATTCTTCTGCACTGACGATAGGCTTTCACCCCCTTTCCATGACATAGCAGCAGCTTTTTAGCTAAAGCTTCCTACTTGCTTTCACCTAAAATGCGGACTTCTCTCTCAAGTGTAATACCTGAGTGTTCCTTGACTCTTTCAATCACAGACTCAATCAAGTCCTCGTAGTCTTGGGCCGTTCCGTCAGCAACATTAATCATAAAACCTGCGTGTTTTTCTGACACTTCCACGCCACCGATACGATAGCCTTTCAAGCCAGCTTCTGAAATTAATTGACCTGCAAAATGACCTACTGGACGCTTAAAGACCGAACCACAAGATGGATATTCTAAAGGTTGCTTGAGTTCACGTAGATGCGTCAAGCGATCCATTTCTTGCTTGATGACCTGATGGTTTCCTGGAGCTAGGGCAAATTTAGCTGACAAGACAACTGCACCAGACTCTTGAATGGCTGAGTGACGGTAACCAAAAGCCAAGTCCTTGACAGACAGGGTCTCGATTTCTCCATCCTTGGTCAAGACCTTACAAGACTGCAAGATGTGGGCAATCTCGCCACCATAGGCACCGGCATTCATAAAGACAGCACCGCCAACGCTTCCTGGAATGCCACAAGCAAACTCAAAACCAGTCAAACTATGACGAAGCGCAATGCGAGTTGTTTCAATCAAGTTAGCACCAGCTTCAGCTTCAATGGTATAGCCATCAACGGAAACATTATTGAGCTTGTCACACAAGATGACAAATCCACGAATTCCACCATCACGAACGATGATGTTGCTGGCATTTCCAAGAACCATCCAAGGAATACTTTCTTGATTGGCAAATTTGACAACGCGAGCCAACTCAAAACGATTTCGTGGAAAGACCAAATAATCGGCCTCTCCACCTACTTTTGTATAACTATAAGCATGCAAGGGTTCCTTGAAACGGATATCAATCCCTTCTAAGATTTCAATCATTTTTTCTTTTACTGACATGACACTCTTCCTTTTACAAAATTCATTCCATTATACCATTTTTAAGACCATTTGACGACCCTAAAAAATCTTGGGCTTATTTTAAACAAAAAAGAGGTTTCCCCCTTTTTCTTATGATTTTTTGCAAAAGACTGCCTTTGTTCCATAGGCAAGCAGAACAAGTTCAAGTGCTAGGACCACTTCAACCAAGACTGGATTGGTCAACCAGCCAACTTGGGCAAGAGATGGTGCCAGGTCAAAGAAGGCATGTAGTCCATAGGCCGCTAGGAGATAAATCCATTTCTTCTGGCGAACAGCTTGGTAAACCCAAACAGTCAAGAGTAATTGGAAACCTAGGGCCAAGATTCGCTCAAAACCAAGCAAATAAATCTGCCAGACTGATAGCGACTGAATAGTTTTCAACATATTTTCAGACAGCAATTGCATGACCTGTGGATTCTGAGTTTGAACTGCTGAGAGAACGATGTAGAGATTAATCAAACTAGTAAGACCTAGGAAAATCAACTCCAAGCCACCATGCCCCAATCCATAAGCCAAGGCATCTGCCTTTTCCAAACTTCTCTTTTTCTCCAACCATTTGAAGAAAATAAGACGAGCAGTTTCCTCAAAAAATGCTGCCATGGCTAGGCCATAGATGATATAGACAAGCGGATGGTCTTGCAAGAGGGCAATACTACCGTCTTTTTGAGGATGTAAAACCAAGATATGCACCAGTTTTTCTAAAATCTGTGAAGAGACAAAGAAAGCAACAGCACCCAATCCCAAGACAGCTAGATTGATCTGATATTTCTTTTTGGCATACCAAATGCTTCCTAGCAAGATAACCAGCAACAGCACCATGGTAATGATAATATGAATGGTCATTTTCTTCTCCTATTCCGCCTTTTCAATATCTTTTTTCATCTCGTCAACATTGAACTTAGCAAACAAGTATTGACGGTCTTGGACTGGAAAACGTTGATCCAACTGGTCAACAGCTCCCACTTCGATAATCCCTTCCTTGATGACAAAGTCCATGACATGACCACCGAAGGTCAAATCATCTGAAATGAAGTGCAGATGGTAGCCTGCCACACTGACCCCATGGAAAATCTCTGGAGTCCAGAAACCAACGATGGTTCCCGCCACATTTTCACGACTATATTCAGGTTGATGGGTTGCGACATCAGCAAACTTGGTATCTGGTGTCGACTTAGGAATCATGCGCACATGCATATGCGAAAATTCCCCCCGAATCTTGATAGAGCGGAAAAGATTTTCCCCGTCATAATAAGACTCAATTCGTTCTTCCAATTCCTTGTCCGTCATCTCAAAGCGTTGGCGGAAAATGACCTCTGCCTGATGCGGTACTACTGCTGCATAAGGAATAAGGGCATCTGGTGATACTTCCACAATTTCTGGCTGATCTCCTGAGCCTTTGGCTTGATAAGCCTTGCCATCCAAGACAATCAATTCCCCATCAATGGAATCCAAGGTTCCCAAACCAAGATCACCATGCTCTAGCAATTCTCCCACTGTCATGGTACCACCATAAAGGCCAGCCATCAAGGCTCCAAGGGTATTGTATTGAAATAATTTCACTGGTTCCTGCACGTTCTTATCCATTCTCTTTCTTATCTGTTATACTCAATGAAAATCAAAGAGCAAACTAGGAAGCGAGCCGCAGGTTGCTCAAAGCACTGCTTTGAGGTTGTAGATAAGACTGACGAAGTCAGCTCAAAACACTGTTTTGAGGTTGTGGATAGAACTGACGAAGTCAGTACCCATATCTACGACAAGGCGAAGCTGACGTGGTTTGAAGAGATTTTCGAAGAGTATTATTCTATAAATGTTACTCCTAAGTATACCACATTTGCCCCTAGATGTGAACGAGAGAAACACCCTAGACATTGCCAAGAAGGAAAAAAAAAGGTACAATGTAACAAAATCAAGGGAGGTTTGGAATGAAGAAACAAAGCAAGTACCAAGAGGTCGTTTCCTTTCTAAAAAATGGTATCGAGTCTGGACGATTTTCGACGGGAAGCCGCCTGCCTTCTATCCGTCAACTGAGCCTTGACTTCCACTGTAGCAAGGATACCATTCAACGAGCCCTGCTGGAATTACGGCACGAACAATACCTCTATGCCAAGCCCCAGAGTGGTTACTATGTCCTAGAACAAGGGCAACACCAGGATCTAGAAATCGAAGTCACTGACGAACATGCCAGTGCCTATGACGATTTCCGACTCTGTATCAATGAAACCTTGATTGGTCGGGAAAACTACCTCTTCAACTACTATGACAACCAAGAAGGATTAGAAGACTTAAGACAATCCATTCATAAACTCCTCTTTGACCAAGCTCTCTACTGCAAGGCAGACCAGTTGATATTGACTTCTGGAACCCAGCAAGCCTTGTTTATCCTTTCTCAAATTTCCTTTCCTAGCCAAGCCAAGGAAATCTTGGTGGAACAGCCGACCTACCATCGGATGAATCGCCTCTTGATTGCTCAAGGTCTGGACTATCAAACGATTGAACGAGGCATTGATGGGATTGACTTGGAGGAGCTGGAAGGCCACTTCAAAACAGGAAAAATTAAATTTTTCTATACCATTCCTCGTTTTCACTATCCTCTGGGGCATTCCTATTCAGAGCAGGACAAACGGGCTATTCTTGACTTAGCTGCCAAGTATGGAGTCTATATCGTAGAGGACGACTATCTGGGGGATTTGGACTCTAAAAAAGGCCAGACCTTCCACTATCTAGATACAGAGGAGCGCGTCATTTATATCAAGTCCTTCTCAACCAGCCTCTTTCCAGCCCTGCGGATAACAGCACTCATCCTTCCAAATACTATCAAGGAAGCATTTGTGGTCTACAAAAATATCCTAGACTACGATAGCAACCTCATTATGCAAAAGGCCCTGTCACTCTATATTGACAGTCAATTATTTGAGAAAAATCGGCTAGCTCGCTTATCCAATCAGGAAGCTTACCAAAAACAAATCGAGGAAAGACTAGCTAACACTCCTTGTCCCCTTCCTCATTTTCCCCTACACGATGGTTTATTACTAGACCTGAGACAGTATTCTAAAATCGCTAGTCTCAAACACAGCCAACTGGGCTTGGATTTCTTTGAAGAGGCTTACTTGGATGCCTGCCCTTATCAATTTGCCAAGGTGTCCTTAGACAATCTGGAAAAGGTTTTAAACTATTTAAAAGCAGAATTGGAATGACTTCCAACTCTGCTTTTTTCTTATTGTTCAACTTCTGTTAAGGTTGCCGCTTTTTCAAGATATTTTTGGTAGGTGCCGTCATCCTTGAGTTTTTGGATAACCTTGTCCACCACTTCTTTCAAATCAGCACTATTTTTTCTAAGGGCAACGGCATTGGCTTCGCCGTCCTTCATCTTCAAGCTGACAGTTGCGACAGCTAAGTCGGCATTTTTAGCAGCATAGCTAAGAGCAACAGGCTCATCCATGTGAACAGCATCTACTTTTCCAGCCTGTAATTCATTAACAGCTTCACCCATATTGGTTAGGGAAGTTAACTGCGCTTTTGGCAATTGTTCCTTGACCATTGATTCTGGAACAGTCCCTTTTTGGGCTGCAATATTAGCACTTTCAAGGCTAGTTAAATCCTTGTATTTTTCTACATCAGACTTACGAACCAAGAAACTAATCTTGTTTTCATAGTAAGGGATTGAAAAATCAAAGACTTCTTTTCTCTCGTCAGTAGCGCTAATTCCCGCAACCGCTAGGTCAGCCTTCCCAGTTTGAAGACTGGTCAAGACATTGTCAAAACTCATGCTTGAAATTTCCAACTTCACCCCAAGTTCATCAGCGATAGCTTGGGCCATATCAATATCCGCACCGACTACCTGGTTTTTTCCGTCAACTAAGGATTGGAATTCAAAAGGTGCATAGTCAGGACTAGTCGCCACAACTAATTTCCCCTTTTGCTTAATGGCCTCAACAGCTGACTGAGAACCATTAGAACCCGACTGGCAAGCTACTAAGAAGAAACTTGCAAGAAAACTACATAAAACAAATATCCATTTTTTTGATTTCATAAATAAACAACCTCTCTGTTAATTTTGTATAATTATAACGCTATCCAAGTTGCTTGTCAAGTGTTTTTTTGAATTTTTATCTTAAAAATATTTTTTTCATTCAATAAAAGGAGCTATCAATTGATTTCAAGCTCCTTTTTATACAGAATGAATCTATTTTATAGTTCGACAATCTTACCTGTTTCAAAGTAAACAACCCATTCACAGATATTTTTGGCATAGTCTCCAATGCGTTCCAAGAAGGCAATCACTTGGAAATAATCACGACCTGTAACAATGGCATCAGGATTTTTCTTGATTTCTTCTGTAGCCAAGTCACGAATGCTATCAAAGTAATGGTTGATTTTTTCGTCCATGGCTGCTACTTCATAGGCCTGGTCTACTGAACCATTGAGATAGAGTTCAAGGGCTGCTTCGACGAAGTTCTTGACATCGCGACCCATTCTCTTTATTTCTTCTTCAACAGCTGGGATGCGTTGCTCCCCCTTCATACGAATTGCCGCCTTGGCAATGGAAACGGCATGGTCACCCATACGTTCCAAGTCAGATACAGCCTTCAAGACTGTCAAAACAGTACGCAAGTCCTGAGAAACGGGTTGTTGAAGGGCAATCATTTCAAATGATTTCTTTTCCAATTTCACTTCGTATTCGTTTACTTCTGCATCGTCTTCGATGACTTCCTTGGCCAAATCACGGTCATGCGTAACAAAGGCACGCACTGTACGATTGATTTGAGATAGCACTTCTTGTCCCATAGCATAGAACTGGTTGTGCAATTTCTCTAAATCTTCCTCAAATTGAGAACGTAACATCATTTATCTCCTTATCCAAATTTTCCTGAAATGTAATCTTCTGTTTCCTTGTGTTGTGGGTTGAGGAACATCTTCTTGGTATCGTTAAACTCAATCAAATCTCCATCTAGGAAAAATCCTGTCTTGTCAGAGATACGAGAGGCTTGTTGCATGGAACGCGTTACCAAGAGCATGGTGTATTTATCTTTTAGACCATACAAGGTTTCCTCGATCTTACCGGCCGAGATAGGGTCCAAGGCTGAAGTCGGTTCATCCAAGAGAATGATTTTAGGACTGGTTGCCAAGACACGGGCAACACAGACACGTTGCTGTTGTCCACCTGAAAGTCCGATAGCTGAATCATGCAGGCGATCCTTGACCTCATCCCAGATGGAAGCTCGTTGCAAGGCTTTTTCTACTGCTTCATCCAGAACCTGCTTGTCCTTAACTCCATTGATACGAAGCCCGTAAACAACATTTTCGTAGATAGACATAGGGAAGGGGTTTGGTTGTTGGAAAACCATACCGATTTCCTTCCGCAATTCAACTGTATCCGTACGCGGGCTGTAAATGTTGTGGCCGTTATAAACCACTAAACCAGTTGTGGTTACCTCTGGATTAAGATCCCCCATGCGGTTGATAGCCTTTAGGAGGGTTGATTTCCCTGATCCAGATGGACCGATCAAGGCTGTAATTTCCTTGGGTTGGAAAGATAGGGAAACACTATTCAAGGCCTTCTTTTGATTGTAGTAAACGGACAGGTCTGACACCTGTAAAATCGCTTCTGTCATACTGTTTCCTTTCTATCCAAAGTGTCCTGTTACGTAGTCATTGGTTGACTGCAACTTAGCATTTTGGAAAATATTAGACGTCTTATCGTACTCGATCAAATCACCCAAGTAGAAGAATCCTGTGTAGTCACTAGCACGCGCAGCCTGTTGCATACTGTGGGTCACGATGATAATGGTAAAATCCTTCTTCAACTCCAACATGGTTTCTTCAAGTTGAGCAGTCGCAATCGGATCCAAGGCTGACGCCGGTTCATCCATCAAGAGGATATCTGGTTTAACAGAGATAGCACGAGCGATACAGAGACGTTGCTGCTGACCACCTGATAGGGTCAAGGCCGACTTGTGCAAATCGTCTTTGACCTGATCCCAAAGGGCAGCCTGACGAAGAGAAGTTTCCACAATTTCATCCAAGACTTGCTTGTCCTTAACCCCTGCACGTTCATGGGCAAAAGTGATATTGCGGTAGATAGATTTGGCAAATGGATTTGGGCGCTGGAAGACCATCCCGATGTGTTTACGCATTTCATAAACGTTGATTTCTGGACGGTTGACATCAATCCCTTGATAGAGAATTTGACCTGTTACCTTGGCAATATCAATGGTATCATTCATGCGATTGAGACTGCGGAGGTAGGTTGATTTCCCTGAACCAGAAGGGCCAATTAAGGCTGTAATTTTATTTTTTTCAAATTGCATATCGATGCCCTTAATAGATTCATTTTTACCGTAGTAAACATGTAAATCCTTAGTAGAGAGGGCCACTTTCTCTTCAGGAAAGGTGATGATATGCTTTTCATCCCAATTATATTTTGACATGGCTTCTCCTTTAGGCAGCGGTTAATTTCTTATGTAGGTAGCTTCCGAGTTTACGGGCTCCAAAGTTAAAGATGAGGATAAAGATGAGGAGCACGGCAGCAGAACCTGCTGATACGATGGTTCCATCTGGAATAGTTCCTTCACTATTGACTTTCCAGATGTGGACAGCCAAGGTTTCTGCTTGACGGAAGATAGAGATTGGGCTAGTCACACTGAGAATATTCCAGTTAGACCAGTCCAGAGCTGGAGCGGATTGTCCTGCAGTATAGATAAGAGCCGCAGCCTCACCAAAAATACGACCAGAAGCTAAGACGACCCCAGTCACAATACCTGGAAGGGCTTCTGGAATGACCACATGGACCACAGTCTCCCAACGAGAAATCCCAAGGGCTAAACCAGCCTCACGTTGCGTGTGGTGAACGTGTTTCAAACTGTCCTCAACATTACGAGTCATCTGAGGCAAGTTAAAAACTGTCAAGGCCAAGGCACCTGAAATGATTGAAAATCCATACTCAAACTGAACTACAAAGATCAAGTAACCAAAGAGACCTACAACCACTGATGGCAGTGAAGACAAGATTTCAATACAGGTTCTGACAAAATTGGTTACAGGACCTTTTTTAGCATATTCAGCTAGGAAAATCCCAGCCCCCATAGACAAGGGAACAGAGATAATCAAGGTAATGACCAGAAGGAAGAAGGAATTATAGAGCTGAATTCCAATCCCTCCTCCTGCTTGGTAAGAAGATGATTTGCCAGTCAAGAAAGACCAAGAGATGTGGGGCAAACCACGAACCAAGATATAGAGAATCAAGGATGCCAAGATGGCAACGATAATTCCTGCAATCGAGTAGAGGACAGCTGTTGCAATTTTATCTAATTTCTTAGCGTGCATAGTTTTTCTTTCCTCTTTCTTTCGTAATCAATTTAATCACACTGTTAAAGGCCAAACTCATCAAGAGCAAGACTAAGGCCAGTGACCAGAGAACGTTATTGTCAACTGTTCCCATAACGGTATTTCCGATACCCATGGTCAAGACAGAGGTCAAGGTCGCAGCAGGTGTTGTCAATGAAGTTGGGACGACGGCTGAGTTTCCGACCACCATCTGAATGGCCAAGGCCTCACCAAAGGCACGCGCCATCCCAAAGACCACTGCTGTAAAAATCCCTGAACGCGCTGCCTTCAAGGTCACGCGCCAGATGGTTTGCCAACGAGTGGCCCCCATAGCCAAACTAGCTTCGCGGTAGTGACGAGGCACCGCACGCAAACTGTCCGTTGTCATAAAGGTTACTGTCGGTAAAATCATGACAAAGAGAACGAAAATCCCTGACAAAATCCCAAAACCAGTTCCACCAAAGACACTGCGGACAAAGGGAACTACGACCTGCAAACCGATAAATCCATACACGACTGAAGGGATACCGACAAGCAATTCAATAGCTGGTTGCAAGATTCTAGCACCTTTTGGTGAGACCTCGGTCATAAAGACTGCCGCACCAATGGCAAAAGGAGTTGCGATAAGGGCTGATAGGATTGTGACAATAAAGGAACCCAAAATCATGGGAAGGGCACCAAATTGTTTACCTGAAGGATTCCAAGTTTGGCCAAAGAGGAAATCAAAGATGTTGACCCCATTGACAAAGAAGGTCGACAAACCTTTTTGGGCTACGAAAATCAAAATCATGGCCACAATGATGACAATCAAAGACAGGCAGGCAAAGGTCAAGCCTTTTCCTAATTTCTCTAGACGAGAGTTCTTTGAGGGAGAAAGTAATTTTTTAGCTAATTCTTCTTGATTCATTAGTGACTCCCTTCTAGTGCTGTCACCGTTCCTACAGCATCTTTTTCAACCTTCATTTCCTTAACAGAAATATAGCCCATCCCCTTAACGATTCCGCTTTGCGCTTCATCAGAGAGGACAAAGTTGAGGAATTCTGCCACCAATTCGTTTGGCTGACCTAGGGTGTACATGTGTTCATAAGACCACAAAGGCCAGTTATTGCTTGTAACATTTTCTGCAATTGGCTCATAGCCATTCAATTTCATGCGTTTCACCGAGTCATCCACATAGGCAAAGGCTAGATAAGAAATGGCTCCTGGTGTCTGGGAAACAATGTTTTTAACCATCCCATTTGAATCCTGTTCTTGACTCTGCACGGCAGATTGACCATCCATGATAACACTATCAAAGGTTGCACGTGAACCCGAACTTGCCGCACGATTGATAATGGAAATGGCTAGGTCTTTCCCACCGACTTCTTTCCAGTTGGTCACTTGACCTGTGAAGATGCTACGGAGTTGTTCAGTTGTCAGATTTTCAACATCAACTTCCTTGTTTACAATGACTGCCAAGCCCGCTACAGCAACCTTATGGTCCACTAGAGCGGATGCGTTGATACCGTCTTTTTCCTCGGCAAATACGTCTGAATTTCCTACATCAACGGCTCCAGACTGAACCTGAGACAAACCTGTACCAGATCCTCCACCTTGGACGTTGACTGTTTTTCCAACGTGCATAGAGCCAAATTCATCTGCTGCTGCTTCGACCAAAGGCTGAAGAGCCGTTGAGCCAACAGCTGTCATGGATTCCCCACGATCAATCCAGCTAGCACATCCCGCCAAAGAACCTGCTAGCAAAAGAGCCGCAAGGGATAGAGCGAGTTTTTTCCTTTTTTTCACTGTTTTTCTCCTTGAAAATAATGGTGAATGCTGTGAATTTTTTCAACTATTTATTTATGTTTTTCTTTTGAAAATTGGGAGCAAACTGAAGTTGATAGCTTAATTTTACTAGAAATTTGCTCAGTTGCCGTCTCCACCAATTTTGACTTAAAATGAAAGACAATTTGAAAAAAAATCCATACTTCCACTATAACATAGACAAGCTACTTTGACTAGCATTTTCACTTGAATCTGAGACCTTTTGGAAAATAGTTTTTCAAAACATTTCCAGTCACCTTTCCAAAGCCCAAACCATTTCCTTGAACCAAAACTTGGTACCAACCATTTGGCAGACTTTCCGCCAGCTGAACGGTTTCTCCAGCCACATACTTTACAAATTCCTCTTGATCAATTTCAACCGACTGCTTGACCTGACTCGGTTTCAAGGCTAGACCAAGAGCAAAACTAGGCTCAAAACGTTTCTTCTTAAAAGTACCCAAATGCAGTCCATTGCGAGCAATCTTGAGTTTCCCTAAATCTGGCAAGAGTTCTGGCAAGAGATAAAGTTGGTCACCAAAAGTCTGCAAGATTCCCCTTAGATTGACCTGCAAATGTTTTTGGGCAAATTCCTGCCACAAGACAACTTGTTCACGGCTGAGATTGCTCTTACTTGCCTTAAATTTAGGAGCTGTATTTTCTCCTTTAAATTGTAAATGGGCGACAAACTGACCTTCTCCCTTAAACTGATGTGGGTACATCCGAGCCGTTTCTGGCAGGTCAATACCAGATACCATTCCATTGATGTACTCTACTGGCAACAAATCAAAATCATACTCCTCCAGTAGCCAATTGACAATCTCTTCGTTTTCCTCGGGGGCCCAGGTACAGGTTGAATAAACTAAGCGACCACCTTCAGCTAGCATGTTTACTGCATCTTCCAGAATTTCTCTTTGCAAGCTAGCACATTGACTCGGATAATCTAAGCTCCAATAATCCATAGCATCTGGTTGCTTACGAAACATCCCTTCACCAGAGCAAGGAGCATCAAGGACAATGAGGTCAAAATAGCCTTTAAAAACCTTGGCCAAGCGGTCAGCAGATTCATTGGTCACCACAACATTTGTCGCTCCAAAGCGCTCCATGTTTTCAACTAAAATCTTAGCCCGTTTGCTTGAAATTTCATTGGAAACCAGGATACCTTCACCTGCTAGATAGGCTGCCAGCTGAGTTGATTTTCCACCCGGTGCAGCGGCCAAATCCAGAACCTTCATCCCATGACTGGGCTGGGCTACCTGAGCCACCATTTGAGCAGCGGGCTCTTGCGAATAAACCAAACCTGTAGCATGCTCAGGCGATTTCCCTGAAACCTTACCATAGTGACCCCAAGGAGTTTGAGGAATGGCATCAGGAAAGGAAACTGGCGCTTCTTTTAAAGGATTGACCCGAAAGGCAGAAACCGCTTCCTCCTCAAAAGAGGCAAGAAAATCTCTTGCCTCATCTCCTAGTATCTCTTCATATTTTTCAACAAATCCTTCTGGAAATTGCATTTAAGTTCTTTTCCTTTCGTAAATATAGGACTGAATTTCCTCCTGCATCTCAAGAGGTAGCATCATGACCGGTTGTCTGGTTTGAAAATCAGGAGCTTCACCAGAAAGGGTCACCACCAGATAGCCCAGACTTTCCCCTAAAATACTAGCTGCGGCATAATCCCATGGTTGCAGATAAGTAACATAGGTCAACAAACGCCCTGACAAAATCTTGGCAAAACTAATGGCCGCACTCCCATAGACACGTACACCGAGGACCGCTCGACCCAAATCAGCCAGCCCCCATTCGTTGGTTTCCAACATACCACTATTCCCTGCAATGAGAAAATCTCCAAGTGGTTTTGCTTTAAAGGGAGCTAGGGGCTTATCATTTAGACAAACTGGAAAGGCTCCACCACCGTGATAACAATCCCCTTTGACCACATCATAAATCAAACCAAATTGCCCTTGACCATTCTCAAAATAAGCCATCATGACAGCAAAATCTTCCTGCTGGGCTACAAAATTATTGGTCCCATCAATCGGATCAATAACCCAAACCCTGCCCTCTTGAACCGAGGCTCGCAGACAACCTTCTTCAGCACAAATCTTATCCTCAGGATAACGGGACAAAATCTCACTAACCAATAGCTCCTGAACTTCCTTGTCCAGTCTGGTCACCAAATCTGTTGGAGAGGACTTGGTTTCAACACACAAGTCTTCCTGCATATGGTCAAGAATGTACTGGCCCGCTCTCTTAATAAGCTCTTTGGCAAATTCGAATTTACTTTCCAAGAGAAATCTTTCCTTCCCCTTTTTCCTTAGCCGCCTGAACTGCTCGGTAAAGCGAATAGCCACTCACTGTTTCAAATTCTCGTCCCAAACGTTTCTCTTCGCTCTTGCTTGGCACAACCGCCTTGAATCCCTTATAGGAGTCCAGTAACTTTTTGGCCTCTACCTTGCCTTCATAGGCAGCTTCAACATCATTAAAAAAAGAAAGCACTGAAGCAAGTTCTTCAGTGCTCCACGACAAATCTAGTGGGTAACTATACTGTTTGTTCATTAACTAATACCAGCTCTCATTCTTGCTTCTTTTAGTTCTTGCTTACGGTAACTACGAGGGAGAAAAGCACGAATCTCATCTTCATTAAAACCGATCTGCATACGTTTGGCATCGATAATAATTGGACGACGCAAAAGACTAGGATACTGCTCAATCAAATGAAGCAATTCCGATACCGAAATACTTTCTACATCAATATCTAATTTTTGAAAAATTTTTGAACGAGTTGAAATGATGTCATCAGTACCATTTTCGGTCAAGGAAAGAATGTGTTGCAATTCTTTTCTCGTTAAAGGACTGGTCATAATATTGTGCTCCTCAAAGGGCACCTTATGTTTTTCTAACCAGGCCTTCGCCTTACGACATGAAGTACAGCTCGGTGATAGAAATAGTGTAATCATGCTTTTCTCTTCTTATCTATACTTTGCTACTTCTATTATACAAAAAAATAAAGCGCTTGACTAGAGATTTTTAGAAAAAAAGCCTATTTTTTCAAGAAAAATAGACTGTTTGCGAACGATTAACTCTTTTTGGATTTGATTAATTCATTCTTGGGGACTTATATAGTGAAGTATTGGGATCACAAAAAAGAACGCCACAATCTTGCGACACTATTTTACTTTTAAACGTATCTTCTAATCTCGATAGTAATAATCTTCAGCTCTATCTGATTTTCCAAATTCCTCAAAGAATAGACGGTCTTTGGATGAATCTGACGCACCGTGAGGCGTTCCTGCCGGTATAAAGAGTACAGGTGTTGTTGCTCGTCTTCCAATCTCAAATCTCTTTCCAACTGCTCCTTCTTGGTTCTTGGACAAAAAGATTCGTTCATATTTATTGACTAAGCCAGAATCATGAATAATCCAGTTTTTAGGTTCTGAACCAGTCCTTGACCAACTACCTGCTACTAGTGATATTTCATCCTTTTGAGGATTTCGAACAGAAGGATTACCAACTACAGGTTCACGACTCGAACTCTGAGACGTCTCCTGATTAGTACCATTCTGAGAGCTTGTATTATCAAAAGTTGTTATGCCATCTGATTTTCTGTAGAAAAACTTATCTGTTGGAATAAATGGACTATTTGAGAAGGCTATCCGATCCTTACTACTATCTGACCGGCCACCTTGAGAATGACTTGGTGTATTAGCTGGATAAACAAGGACACCTTCTTCTGTTCTTCCAACAATCAGTGCAGCTATATCTACTTTCTCTGATCCTATTTGCAAGCGATCTCCGTTACTCATACTGCCATCTGGTTTGATAGTGATTTCTTCACCCGCAGCATTAACCCAGGTATCTGCTATTAGATGCAAATTTCCATTCAAGATTTCCGGTACCTTAAATGAACGTCTCGTAGCAATCATATTGGTAGGGTAATGATTTGTTTTAGGATCGATAATATCCGCTTGCAGTATAAAACCAGTTTTACCTTCTACATCAATTTGGTACCAAATATGGCCTCTATCTTTTCTCTCTCCAGCAACCGAATTAGAAGCCGTTATTCTTTGATCCTTGCTGAGTTCAGTGAACACTTCTGAATCATAGAGTGGTTCCTTACGAACCGCAGCCTTTTCGGCAGTGACTTTCAATTCCATGGGTTGCTCCAGCTTATAAAGATAGACTGTTGGTTTATCTTCTTTACCATCTGTCAAAATCAGATAGCCGTTAGGGTCCTTGTAGCCATAAAAAGTATAGGACTGATCTTTAAAGTCTGTTTCAATGCGGTCAATCTCTTCCTGAGATATAGAAAGCGATACCTCAACTTCTGGTAGGACTGTTGTTTTGGAATAGGTCTTTCCAACAACATATGTTTTGTCGAGCTCGTAATCAATGGTCGTGATCTTCGTGTCCCCTGCATACTTTTTAATCGTAAATTGACCTTTCATCATTCCACCACGATCACGGCCATGCAACATCTCTTTTCCATCTCTTACAATAATGGCCTGACCATTATAACCAAGATCAATGGTTCCAAATAAGGGCATCTCACCTGATAAATGTTCAATCGTTCCAAAAGAACGATACCACTCATCAAAATTGTCTGTTTCAAGAGAATTCGCAATATCAATCTGATCCATTACCTCTGAAGAGGATTCTTCCTTCTTTCCACAAGCCCCTAAAAAAAGCAGGGCAACTAGGAAAACAATACTATATCGTAAATACTTTTTCATCTTTTTCAAATCTTCTCAATGATTCCTTTCTGATTGTATCCATTTTTTGTCCACCAAATAATAGCCAAATAAGATCCATCCAAAAATGTAAACAATATAACCTAAACCAGGACGACCATGTTGAAAGTCAAAATAGCATAGTTGGTAATTGAAGACACTGTTTTATCCATTGTAGCAAGTAAATTACAAAAATACAAGAATGATGATAGTGGCATGGTTATAACAGAAATTGGTACTCATAGTTTTATTTCAAACACAGAGAAATCCTTTTAAGATTATTTCCTAAAAGGATTCCTTTTCTCATACAGATTAGGCTCTCTCGTTTTTATTTCAACCAATATCTTACTAGCGAATCCATTTACCTGAGCCATCTACACGGTAACCATCTGGTGTACGTTCATTAACAGCCATCTTACCGTTAGCTTTAAGATAGTAATCGCCTACCCAAGTATTGCGGGCATAGCTACCTTCACTAGTTAAGTAATAATAAGCTCCATAATTTCTGTCATAAATCCACTCACTCTTGGCCATTTTACCATTAGATTTGAGATAGTAATTTCCAATCCAAGCGTTTCGAGCGTAGCTTCCATTTGATGTTAAATAGTAATATGATTTATAGTAATTATCATAAATCCACTCACTCTGAGCCATTTTACCATCAGATTTGAGGTAGTAATTCCCAATCCAAGCGTTTTTTACATATCCTGATTGAGCTAATATATAGTACCAGGCCCCATAATTTTTATCGTAAATCCACTCTTGCTGTGCCATTAAACCACCAGGTTTAAAGTAGAAATTCCCAAACCATTTATTTTCAACCAAGTTACCATCCGAATCTACATAATATACTCCTCTTCTATCAGAACTGCGAATATATTCGTTTCTTGCTTTAACTCCATTTTTATAGTATGAATTACCGAACCAGCCATTTTTTGCCTGATCGATATGAGTACCTGTTCCAACCATTTTATGGTCTTGGATGGTAACAATCTCAGTGTGACCATAATAACGATAGTAACCATACGGAGGCTGTTTCCAATCTCTCAAAACAATTCGATACTCGCCATCCGCAAAAGCATTCAAATTAGCCTGATTCATATCATATTCCCTTGTCACGCTTGGTTGACTAGGTGTAAAAATAGCATCAGCTAATCCAGGGAACTTTTCAGTCACTTGAGTTTTAACATTAAATAAGAAGAAGGGAATAGAAACCTCATTCATTCCTTCCGGGAAGGTATCAATACTAGCTGTAATCTTTAATTTTCCCGAACTTGTATCTTGACTCAAATTCATCTGTACTTTTAAATTCTTAACTTTAGCAGGATCGTAGTCTGATTTAGCAAGTTTAGGAGTGGCAGCCATTACTTCCTGAACGTTAACGAGAGCTGCAGTGCCTACGGCAAAAATAAACAAGGCCGATACTAATACTGTTTTCATTTTCATCATAAATTACCATCATCTCCTACTAACGAATCCATTTACCTGAACCATCTACTCGATAGCCATCTGGAGTTCGTTCACTAACGGCCATCTTACCATTAGATTTAAGGTAATAATCACCAATCCAAGCATTACGTGCATAACTACCTTCACCTGTTAGGTAATAGTATGCTCTATAATTTCTGTCATAAATCCATTCGCTCTTGGCCATTTTACCATTTGCTTTGAGGTAATAGTTACCGACCCAAGAACTACGAGCATAGCTACCTTCACCAGTCAAATAGTAATAGGCTCCATAGTTTTTATCATATACCCACTCATTTTGTGCCATGTAACCGCCAGATTTGAGGTAGTAATTGCCCACCCAAGCATTTTGAACATAGTTACCCGCAGCATCGATATAGAAGTAAGACTTATATTGGTAATCATAAATCCACTTGCTATAGACCTTGTTGCCATTTTGGTAGTAAGAGTTACCTGACCAGCCATTTTTCCCAGAAGCTGAGCTGCTAGATGTAGCAAGTGTTTGTGGTTGGGTTGCAGCTTGTCCTCGTCCACCGATACTAACGATTTTATGATCTTTAATCGTTACAATTTCAGACTGTCCGTAGTAACGGTGTTCATAGCGAGGAGCACCTTCTGTATCCTCTAATGTATCAGAATACACAATCCAATAATCTCCATCTGCTAAAGATATCAAATTATCATTATTCCAATAAAACTCTCTTGAAACTGACAATTCATAAGAAGTGAACGACATATTTGGTAGAATATATTGATGAAGTTCACCAGTGTTAACATTTTTAAAAAAACCAAAAACACTACTAATAGAATTACTGTATACTCCTCTAGGTAAACTATCAATCGTAGCCGTGATATCTAATTTCTCTAATGTAGGATGTTGTTTTAGTGTAATTTTCACATCATGTTTTTTAATCCCCACGATATCACTCGAATCTGCATGAACAACCTGTGATGAGAAGGGCAGGTTTCCTTCTGTATCAAGAACTGTAGTAGCTCCTAGTGTTGCTACTGCTAAACTAGCAAACAAAACTGGTTTGAATTTCATAGACAAACTCCTTTAAATATTATTCCCCTATACTATAGCATACTTTTCCTACTAGTGAAGAAAAACGACGAAAAAAATAGTTTTTCGCCGAAATCCCTTACAAAACTTCTCAATATCGTATCTTTTTGTTGTTTTTTTCTTATCTAGTTGAAATAGTGTATAATAAAGTAAAATCACAAGGAGATTAGTAAAATGGAAATAAATTTTGGTTCAGTTATCAAACAAATCCGAGAGGAGAGGGGCTTTACTCTAAAAGAAGCTGCTGGCACAGCCATTAGTCCCAACAACCTCAGTAAATTTGAAAAAGGCATCACAACCATCAAGGTTGACACCTACTTCAAAATCCTAGAAAATCTCAAAATCCATGATACCCATGATGTTATAATGTTGCTTATGCGTTATCAGTATCAGGATCCTTCACTTTCCGAAGCTATAAAAACTGGGTTCACAACACAAACTAAGATGCTAGAATGGATTCAAATATTAGAATCTAATACCTATTGCACTGATTATGCCTATATCCAATCTTTAGGAATGTTTAGGAATAAGGAGAATTTGTTGAAAGAAGATTGGATTATCCTCAATCGGGCTAAGACTGCCTTATTTCAACTAAACTACTGGCTTTCACTGGATTACACCTTATTTGCACTTTTAGTTGAATATTTTGACTTTCCTACAGAAACACTTCAACAAATTGCAAAAACAGCTCTTGCTTTGCTAAAAGAAACATTTGTTGATTTCATACAAAAACGAATGCTTCTATCGACACTCTTAACCATCATCCGAACCTATTCTCGAAATGGGCATTACCAACTTGCCCAAAATTTAGTGGACAAAATTGATGTATATAGAATTAAGGAATTACATTCCCTAAAAGGAGTATTGCAAGAAGCATTTATTCAAATTAAAATGCAAGAATGTTATAATTTGCTCAGACAAGATAAGAAGGAGGGAATAGAACTGGCAAGTCAGATTTTAGCCTATCTGGACAGTCTGAATGGTCTTTTCCTGGACCAAACTATTTCTCAATTGAGAGACATCTTCTATCAACAAGTCAAAATGCTCAATAAAACTGGAATTGATTGGTCATAAACTCTGGGCTGAGTTGCTACTGGCAGGTAGAGGCAGATTCGATAAACAGGGAAGAAGTTAGAAAAACAGCCGATATAGCTGCAGTTAGGAACCAACTGTGGCCATTTCGGCTGTTTTTTATGATGAATCTACATCGAAAATCTCACTTCCTACGACTTTTCAGATAAAGAAAGCCAAAGGAGCTTTCATAAAGGGCGAAAAAGAGGAGGAAGGCATGAAGGAAGAAGGTCTCTGGCAAAATCAGAATCACTGGATCCTTGGCTGGGTCAAAAAGCCAGGTATCATCCCCCACAAAGAGAATTTGATGAAAAAGAGTAAAGAATTGGTCAAAACCAATCAAAACTCCCCCAAGCCCAATCAGCAAAGGCAAGACCACTAGAGCCAGAAGCCCTTTACTAAATAGAGATAAAAAGCCTTTTTTCACAATCCCTTTGACAAAGAAATAGAAACTTGGCAGTGTCACTAGAGATACTATCTGAACCAAGTGGAAGAGATTCTTGACCACCTCAAAGTGGTGCAGACCAGCTGCTGACGAACGAAAATCAGGCATCTGCAAGACCTGACTAAAAGGATTGGTCAGATAATTCATCAAAATATAAAAGTTGTATTGAATGGTTTCTGGTTTTAGATAGACCCGATTGGTCAAATTCAGCCACTGAATTTCCAGCGGATAAAAAATCCAAGCCAAATAAATGGTCAAAAGGATTGAGAGGGAGAGGAGAAAAAGCATAGAGCTCCAAAAGGTCAGTTTAGTTTTCATCAAAGTTCCACTCCGCAAGACTAGAAACCACATGAGTCGGTGCGATTGGTAGGTCTGCTACTTCTTCTGCCTTGGTAAAACCTGTCGTCACCAAGAGCGTTGGAATGCCATTATCAATCCCAGCTCGAATATCAGTCAAATAGTTATCTCCAACCATAATCAACTCTTCACGTTCCAAACCTAAGTGCTCAACCGCCTTGTCCATAATGATAGCATTTGGTTTTCCAATATAAACAGGCTTCACTCGTGTTGCTACTTCAAGTAGCGTAATCAGTGAACCAGCACCTGGCAAAAGCCCTCGTTCTGTCGGGATGTTGAGGTCAGGGTTGGTTCCGATAAAGTGGGCACCCTTTTGAATAGCTAGAGTTGCTGTCGCAAATTTTTCATAGTCGACTTGCCAGTCCAGCCCTACTACCACATAGGCAGGATTTTCCTTGTCTTCCACATATCCAGCCGCCTTGATGGCTTCCTTGAGCCCTGATTCTCCGATGACATATACTGTCTTTTCAAGCCCCAAGTCGTTCATATAGTCGATAGTCGCCAAAGTCGCTGTGTAGACAGTCGATAGAGGCGTATCAATATTAAAATTCTGAGCCAACATCTCCTGAACACTCTCTGGAGTGCGGGTTGTATTGTTAGTCACAAAGAGATAGGGGATGTCTCGCTTTTGCAATTCGTGGACAAAAGCCTCTCCAGCTGGGATTCTGTCTTTTCCCTTATAAATCGTTCCGTCTAAATCAATTAAATAGCCTTTATATTTCATCTATTTCTTCCTAATCCTTCTTCATTTCTTGCCAAGTGATGATAGCTTGGGCATTGGTAGCACCGTCGCTTGTAATCTCATGTTTGCTTTCCAGTCCAGACCGTTCAACAGCCGATGTAATCACCCCACCTGGTCGAACTTCCTTTACATACTTGAGGTTGATTTTCTTGGGAATATACTGGGTCAAAAAATCTGCTCCCATCACTTCAAAAATCCAGTCCAAGTATTTACTGTTATTGACATGACCATTCATATCCAAATCGTAAAAACGAACATGGTAATCCTTGCTAATTGGCTCGTTCAAGGACTCATACTTTGGTCCACGGATGATCTTTTTATCAAAATCAGACTGGTAAGGAGCCACAATCTCAGGTTCGACAGCATGGACTTTTCGACTATCTCGATCCATGAGAACAAAGGTCGCCATCATGTGGATGAGTTCCCATCCCTCTTCATCATAAATAGTAAAGCGACGGTAGCAAAAAAGTCGATTGTAGCTCAAAGCTTCCGTTTCGATGGTAATTTCTTCCGCAAAACGAGGCAAACGAACCACCTCAATATCGTATTCTGTGATAATCCAGACCAGATTATGCTCTTCCAAAATGGCCTTATCACTAACTCCTAACTCAATCGACTGCATCCCTGAAACTTGAAGGGATAGCAAAATCACATCTGGAAGCTTGATATGACCGTTCATATCAGCCATATCAAAAGGAATTTTCATTTTCATTCGATAAGTTAAGCCCATCATCTACTCCAAAATAAATCGTTCTGCTACGGTGTCTCCTAAAAAGAGACCTCTTTTTGTCATACGAACTCGGTCACCATCTATTTGCATGAGACCTTGTTGAACCAATTCTCTGACAATTTCTCCATAAAGTCCATCGAAAGACCGTCCAAATTTTTCCTCAAATCGCGCCATGGAAACCCCTGATTTCTTGCGGAGTCCCAAGAACATTTCTTCTTCCATTTGCTCTTTTTGACTCAGGTGCTCTTCTGTGATGCGAGCATTGCCTTCCTCAACTGCATTAAGATAATGACGAATGGGACCATGATTTTTATAGCGTACTCCATTTACATAACCAGAGGCCCCAGCACCGATGCCATAGTATTCAGCATTGTCCCAGTACATGAGATTGTGGCGACTTTCAAAACCAGGCTTTGAGAAATTAGAAATCTCATAATGTTCAAAACCAGCTCGCTCCAGCTCTGCGATGATATACTCAAACATCTCAGCCTCAAGTTCCTCCTTAGGCAGAGGCAATTTCCCTCGTCGCATACGGTTCATAAAGACCGTATGATTTTCCAAAATCAAACTATACAAACTCATATGGGGAATATCCAGCCCAATGGCCTTAGCCACATTGTCCTTAACTTGCTCCATAGTCTGACCAGGCAGTGCATAAATCAAGTCAATAGAGATATTGTCAAAACCAGCCAGTTTCAGGCGGTCGATATTTTCATAAATGTCCTTCTCCAAATGACTGCGCCCAATCTTTTTCAGCATTTTGTTATCAAAAGTTTGCACACCTAGCGAAACACGATTGACAGCCGAGTTTTTCAAAACAGCTATCTTATCTGCATCCAAATCGCCTGGGTTGGCCTCAATGGTCAACTCTTCCAAGACTGACAAATCTAGATTTTTAGTCAAGCCATTTAAGAGCACCTCTAATTGCGGTGCTGACAAAGCCGTTGGCGTCCCACCACCGATGTAAAGGGTTCGTAACTTTTGAATGTCATAAGAACGAAACTCTTCCAGCAAATGCTCCAAATAACTATCTACCGGCTGATTCTTGATAAAAACTTTTGAAAAGTCACAGTAATAACAAATCTGGGTACAAAATGGGATGTGCACATAGGCTGACGTTGGTTTTTTCTGCATAGTAATTATTATACCACAAAGACAGGCTACGAGAAAAAAATCACCATCCCCAGATACATAGTCCGTCCAGAGATGGTGATGGTTTATTCTTCTGTTATGTCAATAACAATCTCTTCTGATTCATCAAGAGTTTCAGCCTTTTCTTGCCATTGCTCCTTGAGATTATTGAATCGATCTTTTGATGCTTCTGTCGCTTGACGAGCACATGATTTGGCTTGAGCAAGGACACTGTCCACAGTGATTTCACCTGACTCAACCTGTTCTTTGGTTTTAAGAACAAAATCTGTAGCCTGCTCCTTGACTTCTGTCAGTTTTCCACAGACCTGCTCCTTGGCATACTCAGGATCTTCTCTCAAATCATCTAGAAAATCTTGAGCCTGACTGCAAACTTGTTTGCCCTTGTCGCTTGTTAAAAACAAGGCGAGAGCTGCACCTGAAACGGTTCCTAAAAGGATTGAGGATAGTTTACCCATAAGAATTCTCCTTTTTTATTTTTTGAAAAATTTACTTGCTACACGAAGGGCTGACAAACTTGCACCAGTCTTAAGTGTTTTTGAACCAGCTGAAGAAGCTTTCTTGCTCAAGACACGCGCATGGTCATTGAGGTCTGAAACAGATAGAGATAAATCTGCCACTGCACTAAAGAGTGGATCAATCGTTGCCACCTTGACATTGATATCATCTGCCAAGACATTGACCTTAGCCAGCAATTCATTGGTATGATGCAAGGTCACATCCACATCTGAAGTCAAGGTTTTAATCGTCTTCTCTGTTTCATCGATAACACGTCCAAGCTTTTGTACAGTAATGATTAAATACACTAAAAATACAATCAAAGCAAGGGCTACAAGAATATATGCAACTTCTAACATTTAGTTTTCCTCCTCTGAAATATAGTAAGGGGCCTTCTTTCGATTTTGATATAGAACGATAAAAATACCCAGTCCGATAAGAACAACTGATAGCCATTGAGACACTCGAAGGCCAAAGAACATGAGGCTATCTGTTCGCATGCCTTCGATGACCATACGACCGAAACCATACCAAATCAAGTAAAAGGCAGTGATATGACCTCGTCTGAGACTCTTCCATTTTCGTCTCAATATCAAAATCAAGGCAAAGCCAAGTAGATTCCAAAGAGACTCATAAAGGAAGGTCGGCTGACGGTAGCTCCCTTCAATATACATCTGGTCACGGATAAAGCCAGGTAGATAATCCAGATTATCCACTGCTGCACCATAGGCTTCTTGGTTAAAGAAATTGCCCCAGCGACCCAAACTTTGGGCAATCATGACGCTTGGCGCCGCAATGTCTAGAAAATCCCAAGTATTGATGAGTTTGCGATCAGCAAAGATATAGAGTACAATAGCCCCAGTTATCAAACCACCGTAAAAAGCCAAACCACCATTCCAAATGGCAAAAATTTCTCCCAAGTTCTGACTATAGTAATCAAAACGGAAAATAACATAATAGAGACGAGCTCCTAAAATAGCCAGAGGAAAGGCTATCAAGATAAAATCTAAAATATCGTCTGGTATGATCTTCTTTCTAGGTGCTTCTTTCATGGTCAAATAAACCGCAAGAATCAAGCCTGTTACAATACACAAGGCATACCATCGAATGGCTAGAGGGCCTAGATGAATCGCAATTGGATCAAACATTAGGCACCTCCTCGTTTTGAGCAATGAGATTGGTCAAGCGTTCTTCGAACAAACGCGTCGCATCAAAGCCCATTTCCTTGGCACGATAATTCATGGCAGCAGCCTCAATCACGACAGAGATATTACGACCTGTTTTCACTGGAATGCGGATACGAGGAATGGCTACGCCAGAAATTTCTATTTCCTCTGCATTGTTTCCAAGACGATCAAAAGTTTTATGTGTATCGTAATTTTCCAAATAAACAGCCAGCTGGACTTGTGAAGAATCCTTGACGGCACTCGCACCGTAGAGGCTCATGACATCGATAATCCCAACCCCACGAATTTCAATCAGGTGTCTCAAGATTTCAGCTGGTTCACCCCAAAGAGTAATCTCATCCTTGGCAAAGATATCGACACGATCATCGGCTACCAAGCGGTGACCACGTTTGACAAGCTCTAGACCTGTCTCACTCTTACCGATGCCACTATCACCTTGAATCAAGACACCCATTCCATAGATATCCATCAAGACACCGTGCACACTGGTCCGTTCTGCTAAACGTGAATCCAGATAACTAGATAACTCTCCAGATAAACGACTGGTTGCCGTACGGCTGGTTAAAATGGCAATCTTACATTCTCTGGCTGCCTTTAGCATCTCCTCTGGAACCACCAAACCACGAGCAACAATGACCGCAGGTGTCTCAGGTAGAAACATTTTTTTCAAGACTTGGTAACGGTTGTGAGAGGACATCGAAACGAGATAGGACCACTCCTTCATTCCCAAGAGTTGGATTCGCTCAGGCGTATAATAGTCAAAATAGCCCGTCATTTCAAGACCAGGTCGCGTAATGTCCGCGGTATTAATTTCCTTTTCAAGTAATTCTGGTTCGCCATAGACAATGTCTAGTCTGAGCTTTTCAATCACTTCTTTTACTAAAACCGACATCATTTCCTCCTTCAATCGAGTTCTTTTTACTATTATATCAAATTGTCCTTAGAAGTTTCAGATTTTTGCAGGCTTTGAAGTATTTATTTATACTCAATGAAAATCAAAGAGCAAACTAGGAAACTAGCCGCAGGCTGTACTTGAGTACGGCAAGGCGACGTTGACATGGTTTGAAGAGATTTTCGAAGAGTATTAAGAGAAAAAAGACTAGATTTCTCCAGCCTTTCATTTCTAATTAGAATTTTTTACGTTTACGAGCTGCTTCTGATTTACGTTTACGTTTTACAGAAGGTTTTTCATAGAATTCACGTTTGCGTGTTTCTTGAAGAGTACCAGCTTTAGTAACCGCACGTTTGAAACGACGAAGTGCGTCGTCAAGAGATTCATTCTTACGTACTACTGTTTTAGACATTTTTTTCACTCCCTTCAAGTTCAAGATCTATTCTATTTTACACGTAAAAGGAATAATTGTCAAGAAAAAATCCGGTTTAATTTTGATTTTTTCTTCCATTTATACAAGTCTTGAAAGCATTAAATAGAAAAACTGAAGGGTGCTGATTTTTTATTTTTCTAACAAGCTTAGCGCTTCTGCATCTGCGATGATCGTCACATCAGAGTGGTTTTGTAGGCTACTTGCTGGGAGATTCTCAGTCACTGGGCCAGACACTGTTCCGGCAATGGCTTCTGCTTTCGACTCACCGTAAGCAAAGAGAATAATTGACTTGGCATCCAAGATGTTTTTAATTCCCATTGAAATGGCTTGAGTTGGAACGTCTTCAATCTTGTCAAAGAAGCGAGCATTGGCTTCAATAGTAGACTGGTCAAGTTCTACTAGATGCGTTTGACTATCAAATGGAGTTCCTGGCTCGTTAAAGCCGATGTGTCCATTGCGACCAATCCCCAAGATTTGGAGATCAACTGGATGGTCAGACAAAATTTGATTGTAGCGTTCTACTTCTTCTTCAGCATTGTCCTTAACCCCACGAGGCAAGAAGCTTTCTTTAAATGGTTTTTGGTTGAACAAGTTTTCCTGCATGAAGTAACGATAAGACTGCGGATTGTCCCCATCAAGCCCTACATACTCATCAAGGTTCACACTGGTTAGATTTGAAAAATCAAGGTCACTCTCAACGATTTCCTTGTAAAATTCAAGTGGACTGCTTCCTGTCGCAAGTCCTAATGTTTGAGCACCATTGGCCAATTTTTCCTTCAAAATCTCAAAAGCTACTTTTCCACCTTCGACTTGGTTTTCAACTTTAATAACTTTCATCTTTTCATCCTCCGTTTTAATCTATATTCATTATATGGTATAGACCAATTTTTGTCAAGTGAAAACGATTTATTTTCTAAAAAAGAGCGACTATACTTGAAACATGTTATAATGGATAGGATTAGAACTTAGAAAGAATGAACAGATATATGAATACAGCTGATTTTGATTTCCACTTACCCGAGGAATTGATTGCCCAAACGCCCCTTGAAAAACGAGATGCTTCCAAACTCCTCATTGTCAACCGTGATACTGGAGAAATGCAGGATAAACACTTCCACTCTATTATTGATATGCTGGAACCTGGTGACGCCCTTGTTATGAACGACACCCGAGTTCTCCCTGCCCGCCTCTATGGTCAAAAGGAAGAAACTGGAGGTCATGTGGAACTTCTCCTGCTTAAAAATACTAATGGAGATGAGTGGGAAGTTCTGGCTAAACCTGCCAAACGCCTCAAGGTCGGTACTCGTGTCAGCTTTGGTGATGGCCGTCTCAGCGCTGTTGTTACGGAAGAATTGACTCACGGGGGCCGCATTGTCCGCTTTGAATACCAAGGAATTTTCCTAGAAGTTTTGGAAAGTCTGGGTGAAATGCCTCTACCGCCTTATATCCATGAAAAACTGGATGACCGTGAACGCTATCAAACCGTCTACGCCAAGGAAAGTGGCTCTGCTGCTGCACCAACTGCTGGACTGCACTTCACCAAAGAACTGCTGGCAGAAATCCAAGCTAAGGGTGTTCATCTGGTCTATCTGACTCTTCATGTCGGACTTGGAACCTTTAGACCCGTTTCAGTTGACAATCTGGACGAACACGAAATGCACTCAGAATTCTACCAGCTTTCTGAGGAAGCGGCTGCCACTCTTCGCTCTGTTAAGGAAAATGGGGGGCGTGTCATCGCTGTCGGAACCACTTCTATACGCACTTTGGAGACTATTGGTTCCAAGTTTGATGGGCAAATCCAAGCAGATTCTGGCTGGACCAATATCTTTATCAAACCTGGGTATGAGTGGAAGGTCGTGGATGCCTTCTCAACCAACTTCCACCTGCCAAAATCAACTCTGGTCATGTTGGTTTCTGCCTTTGCCGGCCGTGAATTAGTCTTAGATGCCTACCACCATGCCATCCAAGAACACTACCGCTTCTTCAGTTTTGGCGATGCCATGTTTATCTACTAATTTTCACAATCAAAAAGCGCATATTATCAAGGTTTTATAAATCCTGATAGTATGCGTTTTGTAATGGATAAAAAATGAAATTAATTTATTCTCAAGCTCGGATCTTTCAAACTCTGAACACTGGCATTGATCACCGCGCCGACAATTAAAATCTTAGCGATGAGAATAAACCAGAACATCATGACCACCACGACGACGGAACTGAAAAAACGCACGTCCACTAGGTGATTGACATAATTGTTAACATAGACTGAAAAGATATTGAGCAGTAAGGCCAGAGTCAGCATAACAAAGGCACTACCTGGCAATACAAAGCGAATTCGTCGGACCCTAACATTAGGCAGGAAATAATAAAGCATGACCAAGATTGCAAAAATCAAAGCATAGACCAAGGGACCTGTTAGGTCTTGCAGATAATCAAAGAGAGGACTATCTGATTTCCAGTAACTTTTGATAAGGTTGAGGAGCATGCGACCAAAGACACTGAGAAATAGAGCTAAGGCAAAGAGAATCTGCAAGCCAAAACTGACAAACAAACTCATGAGCTGATGGGAAATCATCCCACGATTTTTAGCTACTCCGTAAGCTTTATTAAAGGCTTTCTGTAGGAAATTCATGGATTTTGAAAAGGTCCAGAGGGCTGATAAAACCGCAAAACTCAATAAGCCTGTTGACGGTTGGGTCAGCACTTCTGTAATAATCTTTGCCACCACATCATACATGCTTTCCGGCAAGAATTCATTGACAACTTTTAAAAAATTAGAAACTGGAATCCGAAAATAAGGGAGGATATTAACCACCACCAAAAGAAGTGGAAAAATCGAAATCAACCAATAGTAGGCTACAGCAACACTGGTCAACTCACTATCTGATGCTTGATAATAATGCAAAAAAGCTTTTAATAAAGGCTTGTCTATCTGCTCTTTCCACCACTTTTTCATGTCACACTCCTTCACTTATAATCTTGATTAATTTCTTCTTACCAATTCCACCATATCATAAGGCAGAGTATTGGCAGCTTCCTTCAAGGAATAGTTCTCTAAGTTATTCACATTTTGTCGTAACTTCTTGGCATACTTGGTCGTAATCAATCGTTTTTCTTCATATTCGAAAATCAACTTGCGCTCCAGATAATAGCCTCTCAGCATTTCATCGATATTGTTAGGCTTTACACGATTGATAACCCGTTCGACAAAGGCACCACTGGTGATGATAGCTGTTTCTCGGAGACGAGAATCCTGCATGAAGCTAATCAAGGAACTCTTATAAACACCTTTTAGGTTCTCCAAACTTTCAATAATCATCTCTGTATTTTCTAGATAGAGCTCTGCTATTTGATCATAGTCAAGGGCTCTGAGTTTCTGCGATTCTTCATTTTTCCAACTACGGAAGGTCTTGCCAAAGGTAAAGACTTCATGAAGGAGAAAACGTAAAATCCGCAAGGAAACAAGGAAATAATAGGTCAAACGTGAAGCAAACTTGCGATTGATACCTTGTTCCATGTTTTTCAAATAACGTTGGTAAACCCGATAAGCACGCTCACTCATCTTGCCTTCTTCGTAATCCTGTTCTAAACCATCACTTTCAATACTGAGGATGAGAAGTTTTAAAGCCTCCCAGTCTTCTTGAGCCCCCTTATTTTCTTGACTCAGGATGAGATTTTCAATACGTCCATGGTAATTGTCAATAGCCGCATAGAGGGGAAGTTTATTTCTGGTGCCTTCCAACTCTTTTTCCAACTCTAGCGTTACTTCATTCAAAATGCCGATATGCATGAGATAATCCTTGCTTTCTTCCTGTTCATCAGAAAGATGAGGCAAGACCACGAGGCCTGTTAAAAAGCTTACAAGCGTCACACCTGCGACAAGGAAAAGTAAGAGAGGATACTCCTGCTCTAGATTACTTGGTATCAAAAGAATCGTAGCAATTGACACCGTTCCCTTGACACCTGAAAAGGTCAAAAGAAGCATGTCCTTCATATACTTATTCAGTTTTTTCTTAAGTCGTCGGGTCCTATAAGCATAATAGCCATAAATCATGACAAAACGAATGGCAAAGAGGACAAAGGTAAGGGCTATAAGAGATACCAATAAAAGTAAGGGATTATAGATTGGATTGGTCAAGATAGGTTCTGCTATCATTTCCAACTCCATCCCTAAAATCACAAAGACAGAACCGTTTAGCATAAAATTCACTGTATGCCAGACCGTCTCGGTCACCGTATCCACCTGGGCTTCAAGGAGCGTAATTTTCTTAAAACGGCTTGCCTTTAAAATCCCAGCAACTACAACGGCAATAATCCCTGAAACGTGGACTTCTTCTGCCAGGAAGAAGGTTACCAAGGGCAAACTCAATTCTAATAAAAGTTCGCTGGCAATATCCGTTGCTCGTACACTAAGTAAGAAACTATGGAGGAAACGGTTGGTCATGGCTGTTAAAAAGCCAATCAAAAAACCGCCTAGGATTGAAAAGATGAGCGAACTACTCGCTTGCCCAAGGGAAAAGGCCCCAGTTGTCCAAACTGTCAAAGCTACCTGAAAGGCAACCAAGCCAGAAGCATCATTCAAGAGTCCTTCACCCTTAAGGATATTGGACACGCGCTTAGGAAAGCTAAACCGCTCCGAAAGAGAGGCAAAGGCTACCAAGTCCGTAGGGCCAAGTGCCGCCCCAACAGCCAAGCAAGCCGCCAAGGGAAGACTGAGCCAAAGAAGATGGGACAAGCCACCCAAACTCAGGGTCGAGATGAAAATCACTGGAAATATGAGATAAACAATGATTCGCCAGTGTTTTAAAATAGCCGTAATATCTGCTTCCTCCGACTCTCGGAAAAGCAAGGGCCCGATAACCAGTGCCAAAAACAACTCCGTATTGAGGTGAAAGTCGGTATTGGGTAAAAAAAAGACCAATCACGATTCCCAAAAGAATCTGCACCAAAGGGAGAGGCAAAAAGGGCAGGAGCTTATTGGTTGTACTTGAGACAATCAAGACCAGTAAAAATAGGATGAGGTAAATCAATAATTCCACGCACGTCCTCCTTAATCTTTTTTACAACAAGATTCAAAAATCTCCTTCTGCTCTTTGATTTTTTGGTCAATCTTGGAACAATCTTTGTGCTCAATTTTTCTCTGACACCGTTCCATCTCAAGAGCAACTAATTTTTTCTTGATTTTAAGCATTTTTTTGCTCATATGCGCTTGGTCTAACACACCCACCGCTCGTTCATGGTGAGTTGATTCAACAAAATTCTGGCGCATGGCATCCAGCTTTTCACGTAGGTATTGTTTATCCATGTCTATATCTCTCTAATTTTTCAATCATCACTAAAAACGGTGGGTTGTTGACTTGGTTCAGGGTTCGGTAAATGGCAGCTGTGTACTCTTGTTGGTTCAACTGGCTGACAAAATCCAAGACAGCATCCCTCTCTAGATCGCCTCCTTCATGACCATAATAGATCATGATAGCAATCCGTCCACCTTTGACAAGCAAATGACACAGCTTTTCTAATGCTTCAATCGTTGTCTGAGGTCGGGTAATGACGGATTTATCAGCTGATGGCAAATAGCCCAGATTAAAAATCCCTGCCTTGGCTTCTGTCACAAACTGGTCCAGTGTCTCGTGACCTTGCAAGATTAACTGGGCATTTGTCATTCCAGCTTGGTCCAAACGCTCTTGGGTCTTTTCCAAGGCTTGCTCCTGAATATCAAAGGCATAGACTTGCTTAGCTAGTTTCGCTAAAAAAATCGTGTCATGACCATTACCCATGGTCGCATCCACTACGATATCCTCTTTTGTCACTACCTCAACCAAAAAATCATGTGCCATCTCAAGTGGTCTTTTCATTTTCAAACTCCTGTTTTACAGCCTTGCATCCTTGAATACTTCCACGACGTCGCATCTCCATCTCAATGCTGTTGAGCACTTCCCACTTATTGAGGCTCCACATAGGCCCAATCAGCATATCTCTAGGTGCATCTCCTGTGATTCGATGGATGACGATATGCTTGGGAATGATTTCCAGTTGGTCACAGATGACCTTGACATATTCGTCCTGACTCATCAGTTGCAAACGTCCCTCGTGGTAGTCCCGTTGCATACGAGTATTGGTCATCAGGTGAAGCAAGTGCAGTTTAATCCCTTGAATATCGTTATCCGTGACACAACGGCGGACATTTTCAATCATCATCTCATGGGTTTCACCAGGAAGTCCGTTGATCAAATGAGAAACAATCTCAATCTTGGGATATTTTCTCAAACGCTTGACCGTCTCCACGTACAATTCATAGGAGTGGGCACGGTTAATCAGATCAGAGGTTGCCTCATAAGTGGTCTGCAAGCCCAATTCAACCGTCACATGCATGCGTTTCGACAACTCAGCCAAATATTCGATGGTTTCGTCGGGTAAACAGTCTGGGCGCGTTCCAATATTGATTCCTACCACACCTGGCTCATTGATAGCCTGCTCATAGCGCTCTCGAATAACTTCAACCTTTTCATGGGTGTTGGTAAAATTTTGAAAATAAACCAGATACTTCTGAACATCTGGCCACTTGCGGTGCATAAAGTCAATTTCCTTATAAAATTGCTCACGGATGGGTGCATCCGGTGCTACGATAGCATCTCCAGAACCTGAAACCGTACAAAAAGTACAGCCCCCATGAGCCACAGTTCCATCACGATTGGGACAGTCAAATCCCGCATCAATAGGGACTTTAAAAGTCTTTTCTCCAAAGAGTTTTCGATAATAATCATTCAAGGTATTATAAGATTTCATAACCTTCATTATAACAAAAATCACCCACAATCTCAAAAGCCTGACTTTCCTATAAATTCCTCTGTTTCTCGTTTCCATTAGCCATTTTTTATGATACAATATGGGTATGATTTTAATGAAATTAGCATCTATTTTATTATTGATACTGACCTTAGTCGTCTGCATTATCATAACCAAACTTTTTAGATTAAAAAAACTAGGACGAAACTTTGCGGATTTGGCCTTTCCAGTCTTGGTATTTGAGTATTACCTGATTACAGCTAAAACCTTTACCCATAATTTCCTCCCTAGACTGGGCCTAGCCCTCTCACTCCTAGCCATTATTCTCGTTTTTTTCTTTCTTTTGAAAAAACGTAGCTTTTACTATCCTAAATTCATCAAATTCTTCTGGCGTGCTGGATTCTTATTAACCCTTGTCATGTATATCGAGATGATTGTTGAATTGATGGCTCAGAAATAAAAAACTAAATCGAAAACACCTCAATCAAACTAAATACAGTGATTGAAGTGTTTTTCTTTATATCTTTTTCAATAATTTCTATTTACTCTCTTTATCAGGAAATAGATAGCCAATACCTACACAAGCTAGCACACCTGCTCCAATCACCAAGCCACTTGAAATTGGCAACAGGTCCAAAATTGCATTCGCAATAATAAAGGCAATAATCAAACACATCAGACTAGCCTTGTAATCCTTTTTCAAAAGATTCTCTAGAGTGAAAAAGAGGAACAAGCCTACCGGAATCAATGACCAGAGGTTAATGTCCAAACTTGGCCAGCCAACAGAACCAAAATACACTACTGTCGCTGCTGCTACTAAAAATACAATCCCCAATAATTTTTTCATTTCTTTATCTCCAATTTCGTTTTTAGGAACTTGAGTTGTCTAATACTGCCCCCCTCACGTCCTTTACACAAATCATTATAGCAGAGGTCAGTTTCAAGAACAAGTTCTTTTGCCTATCTGGTCTCTATATCGGTCTAAGTGGTTGAATAATAGCGATAAAATAAGGAATCAGGTGAAAAACTTCCTTCCAAATAAAAAGGAATTAAGCAACCAAACGCTACTTAATTCCTTGAAATTGTCTCATCACCTCCATTAACCTTTAAATTTTGATAGACTCTATTTTCTAATTAATATGACCAATATTGTCAATACTAACCCTTTCAATCAATTCATTAGTTATCAAAACTAAGTCCATTAATAAAGCCGAAAAGAGTATCAATAGTAAAGTAAACTAAATAATTGAGTTATAGATGGCTATTTTCACAAAATTGTTTCATCACCACACTATCTCATCTCAGTACACAAACCATGTTTCTATAGCTTTGTCTTAATCTTGATCTTTTTTCTTCAATCCAAGAAATGCACCTACGGTAAACATTATTCCGGCAACCAATGACGTGAAGACTTCGCTAACTGTTCCAGTTTTTGGCAACCTATCATTGTTAGTAGTTGATTTACTATCAATATTGGTATGTTTATTAGCTATGTTCTCTGGTTCATTGAGATAAACTTCCTTCTTATTTTCAAAGTTTTTATCATTTTTATCAGGAACTGGAGATGTAACATCCTCAGTTGAATCAGAGTTGTGTGAATGATTTTCTCTTTGGAAATCCTCTTTTCTATGACTTTCACCTAATTGACTATAATTTACTTGTACAGGAACTGTAGCTTTGACACCTTCAGTTGAATCAGAGTTGTGTGAATGATTTTCTCTTTGTAAATCCTCCTTTTTGTAATTTTCATCTAATTGGCTATGATTTGCTTGCACCTTATCTTTCTTTTTCGATACATCAAAAGTAGGTTTATTTTCCTCCTCCTTTTTCTCCTCTATTTTCTTGAATACAGGTTTTATAAGGGTATCTTTTGATAGATTAAGAACATAGCCAACGTCTTTTTTCCCTTCGACACCAGAAATTTCCCAACCATCAAATTGATAGCCTTTTTCTAATTTACCCTTATAGACAGGTAAAATGAAATCTTCTTCCGACACTATCGTTGAACTCATTTCTTTTCCATTTTGAATGGTCACAGTCACCGTATGAGCTTTTAATTCGCTCACCTCTCCCGTATCTTTGTTTAAAATGAATTCTTTTACGGTCGTATTTCTTGCAAAATCTTTTACAAGAATCTTAATGTTTAGTGTCTTATCTGTTAGTTGTTTAATATCATCAAATGATTTATATTCTTTTCCATTTACATAAATATGTTTGTCTTGAATCTCACCATCGAATCCATTATTTCTTTTATCATTGATGTTAAAGACTACAGATTTTCCATCAGCATATTCAATACTAGTATTTCCCTTAGGATCAATGTTTACTTCTGGTTTAACATTATCATATAAAAATTGATAGTGTACTCCAACCGCTTTCGCATTCAAATCGCTATAGCCAGTTTTAAGATAAACATTTCCATCCATATCTGTTACCTTATCTGGGAATCCGTTTGCTTTATAGTCTTTCATTCCCCAGTCCATGATGTCACCGTCTTTAACATTAAGCTTAACGTTAAAATCTCTAGTGTTATCAATGTGTAAATCTCCGTAGATTAAATAATTATCTACAACAGATTCATTAACTCTCAACTCCCAGTTAAAACCACCCTTATCAGAAATCTTACCTCTTAAATAAAATTCTGGATTTCGTACATAAATTTTATTAGATTTAGATGGATTAAAGTAGTTCTTGTCCATTGAAAGGTTTACTGGTTTTGCATCAATAAATAACGTAGAGCCATCTTCTTTTATAGCTTCTACATTGGACTTATCCTCTCCAGTGTACTCTTTATCATCTTTACCAAATAATACAAGTTTAGAAGGATCTGTTACAAGATTTCCATCTTTATCGATTGCCTCCCCTTTATCGTTCATTTTAAATCTAAACACTTGATACCTTACAATGTTAAAGCCGTCCAAAGCCGACATTAATACTGATTGAGTACTTCTTCCATCTTCAACATTTCTACTATCAGCATAAATTATTTTTTCTGATAAGGCTCTTAGATTAGGATTGGCCTTTTGTATTTTTGCTATATCTTCCTTGCTATAGACTCCATTTCCTTCTAACATATCCGTTTTTCCAGGATTATAGGTAGTCACTTTTAGTGCATAGCCTTTTCTCAGAATGATATTATCCTTTAATAGATATTGTTGTTTTTCTGAATCAGAATAGATTTTACCAGATTCCATTTCAGTTAAATTATTTGGTTTATTCTTTGAAAGATCTCCTTCTCCTAATTCTATTATATTCCCATAACTTGATGCATATGGATATTCTGTTTTAGTTTCCTTATTTTTTTCAGGCATTCTAATCTTCGTTTCAGCTTTTATCTGATCATCATCTTTAACAAAGAATCTCATATCTCCTGCAAAAGCTAATCCATCCACAATATCATTAATATTAGCGTATAAATCAAATGTCATCGTTTTTGAATGGGAATCATACTTGGTCGCTTTGATTTCTATAGATTTATAGTTATTTCCATAATATACCTTGGCATTTTTAGACACATTACTTATCTTTCCAAGAATTTCAAAGTGTCCATCTTTAGACGGGCTTAGAACACCATAAATTTTTGATTTGATTTCGTCAAGTTTTTCAGTTTCATATTCTAAGGCACTACCATCGTCATAAGCAATGATATTTCCCTTATCATCGTATTTATAATCGTATTCCTCTGTTCTCTTACCAGTTTCACTTGTAAAGTCATCAACTTCTCTAAATTTCTTTTTAATGAGTTTCTTCAAGTCTTTACTTTCAAACTCTCTAATTGTTGAAATAGTTTTATGAATAGTCAAGCTAGATTTTTCTTCAATAGACTCTTCATTGTCTTGATGATTTTCTTCCTCAGTTGTATCTTTTTTAAGACTATCGTCTTTTCTATTTTCTAAATTTTTAAATTTAGATTCAGAAATCTCGCCAAGCTTTTGGTATTTAGATGAATCTTGATCAGGATCTACTAGATAATAGGAAATCATCCCCTTTTCATCAGCATGATCAGCAAATTTAATTCTATGAATCTTTGTAAAATTGCTAGAGCCATCTAATGCAATGACTTCAATGATTTTTCCTCTTAAATCTCCTGCACCATTAATTTCATAAATGGTATTTCCATCTTTGTCAAGTTTTCTATTTCTTCCTTCACCCTCACCTGCATAAGTTACTTCAAGATTTTTCTCAACCTCTCCGTCTTCATTAACAAGAGCGGCGCCAGCATACCAAACTTCGTTGGCAATCTCGTCAAATTTTTCAGGATGTTCTTTTTGATCTCTCGCAAATAGGGTTTCATTCTTGTATTGATCTTTTACCTTGTGATAAGTATCCTTTGTAATCAGCTTAATTTTTTCAGGATTTGAAAAATCAACCGAAACAATCTTAGGGGCTGTGTTATCAATTTTTACAGGAATATAGGAAACCTGCCATGGGTAATCTTTAGTTAATCTATATTTAAATTTATAGAAATATTGACCTTCTGCAATTGGTTCAAATTGACCTCTTATCTTAGTAGCAGGATCTTGGTTATCCTTGCTTTCTGGTGCATTTTCTTCTCTACCTCTAGGGTTATAAATGAGTCCATCCCATTTCAAGTCACCCCAAACTTTTAGCTTAGAAGATTTGATTCCCTTTGCATCATTTCTCTTAGAGTTTAAAATTCCTTTAATAAAGTGTTCTCTCGAAATGACTTTTAAGTCGATTTGATTTTCTCCCTCTTTATTTGTATTTACTATTGAAATCAATCCTTCTTCTGCACTTCTTAATACAAGTGGAGAAGGTGTTAATCCTCTCTCAAGTTGAGCATCTTGAGGATTTCCATTTGAATCTAAAGGATAAATTTTAGCAATATTAGAACCACTTGATGATGGTGCGTTGATCCCTTCGTTATTGAAAGCAAATAATTCTGGATTTTGATCTAGAGATGTTGTATTTTTATCTTTTCTATTTTGTATAACTCCTGCTGGATTAAATTTATCTATACCATGCTCTCCACCAATTCCCTTATTTAAAGTTCCTGGAATTTTTGGTTTACCATCATCATCATAACCTTCCATTGTTTTTGATTTTGAACCTTCTTCCCAGGCCCATTTATCAAGGATTGGTTCCTTATTCCAATCCCCAGCAAATCCCATTAAAGGCATCGATAAAGAAGGTTGGAAATTTGTTTTCTTACCATTGGAGTTTAGAGCTTCCATTTCTTCCACTGACTCAAAATGAATAAATGATTCTACAAATTTATTTTTGTTTTTAGCCTCTCCAACGTTTATAACCGCATTTAAATCAAAGCTAGAATTTGGGCCTATAGTGAAAGTGTCATGCTCAAATGTGATATTTGCTCCTTTGATTTTTTCTGGGTGGATTTCTGGAACAATTTGCTTCCCATCTGGAGATTTTTCGTCTTTATATGTTTCATCAAGTTTTAGTCTGTCAGTTAGAGCATCTGTAGTTATAGCAGATGCTGAAACTTTAAAGGTCAAAGGTCTGTTTGATGTATTGTGAAGCTTAATGGTAAAATATTTTTCTTCTCCTTTTATTTCTTTAAGAGAAATAGAACCATAAGAGTTTACCAAGCCTTTAGAATCCGTGTTTTTGAAAGTCGCTACAACTTCATTTCTCAAAGCATTGGCCACATTAATTAGCCCTGCTCCCTGTTGTCTAGGTGATGCAAAGTATTGGCTTTTTTCTTTCCAAGACGTTGCGTCCATCATAGGTCGTGCAGTATTTTGTAGGGCAATTTTTGTAAGACTTGTAAGATCTATTTTGTCATCTCCCTTAAGATTTTTCAACACAGGTCTTTCAAGCATTTCCTTTAATTTTGGTCTAATCAAAACAGTAGAAGCTGCCACGATTGGAGTTGCCATACTAGTCCCTGACATATAACCATAAGTTGATTTCCCATTAATGACATTGAGAGTGGATTTAATATTTTTACCAGGTGCTGAGACATCAGGCTTTAAAAGCAAATCTGTTCTCGGTCCCCAAGATGTGGATCCTGCTGGAACTATGATATCTTCTTTATACAATTCTTTGTCTGTGTCAGGTGCAAACTTAAAGTCAATCTCTTTTTCATCACCTACATTCGGTTTATTAGAATTATAGCTGGCCATATCAATTGGATAGTATTGCTCCAATTTATCTTTAAAATCTTCTTTATTATTCCTTTTAACCTCAGTTTTTTTATCAGGGTTAATCATGTTCCATAGCTTTACACCATCATCTCCTGAAATTGAAAATACTTGACTAGTAGTTCCTTCATCCTCCTCATATCCCATAGCTGGAAGCTCTGTCCAATTATCTCTATTGTAGTAATTTACAGTATTTACAACCATAATGGCGCGTGCGCCCTTATCCGTAGCTCTTTTAAAAGAATTTTTTAAATCCTTTGTATAAATTCGATCCATTACTGCAATTTTGCCTCTAAGATCCAATCCTATCAAATCTTGATCTTGACCCTTGCCTATATATACAAATTTCAATTTATCAGGAGCTTTTGATCCATCTTCATTTGTTGTGATTTTATTCTTATCGAAAAAGGCCCCTATATTTCTGTATTTAAAATTTTCTCCACCTATGTTAACTTTATCAAACTCAACTGTTTGATTTTTAGCAGATGCGACTGCTATCGCATCTTCATGTGCTGCAGTTCGTGTTACATTTCCAGTGTCGGTCATTTTCAGATTATTATTTGCCACTAAATCCCATGAAGAACTTGAAGCAGAAGTCGCATAGTTACCCGTAGCTACAACCATTGGAATTCCTGCTTTTCTTAACGCTCTAATAGCCTCCCAATATTTCTCACCTACAAGACCTGTTCCTGTAAAGCCTGATGATACCGAAACAACATCGACATTGTGTTTGATCGAATCTTCAATAGCATGAAACATTGTTTCATCTCCTGCGAAGCCAGATCCTGCGTCAGAGTACATTTTATAAGAGAAGATCTGTGCATTAGGAGCAATTCCATCGATTCCGTTAAAGTTTTTAATATCTTTTTCAGTATCATTTCCCGCAAGAATCCCTGCAATATGCATCCCATGTGGATCAAAATAATCGCTTCCATCATCAGCTTTTTCTACAGTAATTTTACCACCATTATAATAATTGAAAGCATGAGGAATTTTATCACTCAACCAGAAATTTTTATCAGTACCCTTTAAGTCTTCTTTTTTAAATCTCATTGAGTCTTTGGCATCATCATCGATTCTCATAGCCTTATGCCTATAATCTGTCCCCGTATCGATATTTGAAATAACCATACCTCTGCCATCAAAGTTTTTCCCAAATGGTGCATTGATAGATTTTAGGTAATCGATTGCCTCTTCAACTCCAATTTCTTTTCTAGCATGATTCATCATAGGTTGGACTTTTTGTGACCTTTCAACCGATGACATACCTTCTATTAGTTTAATTTTGTCCAGATTATCTGGAGTTGTTTCTATTGCAACACCATTAAAAACCGTATCATAAGTATATAAAACTTTTGTATCCTTAAGATTGGATAATTCCTTGATTGCTTTTTCTCCAGATTCTTTATCTTTAAATTCAGCAATATAGACAAGTTTATCCTCTTTTTTGGGACTTTCTGGGTCTTTACTTACAGACGAGTCCGCTTTATCTCCTTGGGATTGATTGGAATTTTCTTCTTTGATTTTTTCTTCTTCATTGCTAGTGTTATTGTCTATCACAGATTCTTTACTAACAGCTTCTTTTTTCTCAATAATTGTTGTTTTCTTCTCTTCAGTATCCTTTGAGGTTTCTATAACATTACGAATATCTTCAAGTTTTTCTTTGTTTTCGTTTTGTTTACCTACTACTACTGTTTCTTTATCAGGTATTTTTAAAGAATCTTCAGAACTAGGTGTATCTGCTAGGATTACCTCGTTAGGGACATATGCTGCTAAAATAACTGCAGCTGTGGTTAATGACAATACTGTACTTTTTTTCATTTTAATTCCTTACATATTTATTTAACTTCCAATAGATAGTAAACTTTAACTTTGCTAGCCTTTGTTATAAAAAGTTTTACTAAGTATTATCTAGGAAATAGAGTAGTACATTTATATATAATTGTTAGCTCTCTGAAAAATAGTATATCAATTAAAAAAATTTAAGTCAAGAAAAATTAAGGTGTATTAATTTTATTTTTAATATGTGTTAAAAAAGATATAAAAATTTCGTACTTAACTGAGATACATTATAAGCACATTCACACCATCAAAAATAGTAGCAATCAACTTAAAGCACTAGCAACATCACAAAGTCAAACATCATTGATGAAATATCAACGCTATTAAACAATATAAATAACCGCTAAGAATAAGACTTAACGGTTATCTTCTACATATCTATTTTTTCAAATCCTCAGTCGTTTATCTACCTATAACCTAGGCTTTACGAGTGCCCTGCTCTGCCAACTGATACTCAATGAAAATCAAAAAGCAAACTAGGAAGCTAGCCGCAGTCTGCTCAAAACACTGTTTTGAGGTTGTAGATAAGACTGACGAAGTCAGCTCAAAGCACTGCTTTGAGGTTGTGGATAGAACTGACGAAGTCAGTCACATATATACGGCAAGGCGAAGCTGACGTGGTTTGAAGAGATTTTCGAAGAGTATAAGCTAAATCGCTATTACATTTAAAGTATAGCACTCTGAGAATAGATGTCAAGAAATTTTCATCTCTATTAGAAAAAGCCTGTCCTGAGACAAGGCTTTGAGTTTCTTCATCTTAGGACCCAGCACTTTCATAAGAATCCAAGCCCCTGTCCCAGAGTTTAAGGGAAATACCAAAAAAGACAAGGGAAATCAACATCAAACCTCCGATGTTAAAGATTACATCCTTGTCCTGCAAGAAATAGCTGGCAGGATAGTAAGCCGTAAAAGCAAAAGGTACGATAAAGCTAATCAACCAACGAAGAAATGAATTGTAAATGGAAATGGGATACTTGGCAAAATCATTAAACATATAGAAAATGTAAATCATGGCGCCTGACTGTTTGGTCCAAAAAGCGATACTAGCTGTCGCAATTTTTAAAGAAGTATAAATCAAGGTCGCAAAAGGAATACAAACTAGGAAAAGCAGGAATTTGGGAAGAGTCCAAGCAATGCTGGTCACTGTTGTTCCCAGTAGGATACCACCAACCAAAAGTTCGCCTAAGGCATCAATCTGAAAGGTTTCAACTAGGATGTGAAAGAGGGGATTGATAGGACGAGTCAGATACTTGTCAAACTCACCTTTTCTCACCAAGCGTTGCCCTAGCGCCCAGAGATTATCAAAAAAGAGATGGTCCAACCCCTTAGGAATCAAGGAAAAGCCATAGATAAAGGCGATTTCTTGAAAAGTCCAACCTTCTAGGGATGGGATGTGTTGAAAGATGACATTGAGAAACAAGAGGTTCAAGCCTTGAGTCAGAAAGACTCCTAACACGCCGACGACAAAATCGACCTTGTACTCCATGATTTGCTTGATGTATTGTCTGATAAAAATCAGATGCATGCGTTGATATTTTTTCATACTAACCTCCCTGAATGGTGATAAAGGACTGGACTCGTTTCCAAATCAACTGAGACAAGCCCACCATCACTAAGAGCCAGAAAAACTGCAAAGCGAGCGCCTGAAGAATCTGATTGGCATCGTATTTCCCAACGATAATCATGACCGGAGTGTAAATCAATGATGAAAAAGGCAGGAAGGACAGAATATCTGAAACAACCTTTGGAAAGAAAGCCAAGGGAATCAAACTTCCAGACATAAAAGCCACTATGGAAGTCTTAAGTAGGTTGGAACCCCAAAGATTTTTAAACACAAAGGCTGAAAATCCAAAGCAAATATTAAAGAAAAAGTTAATCAGATAGGCCAGCGTTAAACTAAAGAGGTAAAGGACAGTTAATCCCAGCACTTCTACAATCCCTTGACCAGATAAGATTTTCATCAAAACAATGACACTTAAAAATGGAAGGCCAACGCTGATAAAAATCAACCACTTGGAGCCAAGCTCTGTAAAAAGGTAAGATGCCGCAAAGTGCACTGGTCTCAACAAGCGCATGATGATGGAACCATCCTTGACCTCCTCCCCAATCATAAAGGACGAATCTGACCTAGTCAGAAGATTGGTCACAAAACTCATGATAATGTAGAGGGTGATATCTGCCATACTAAAGCCCTGAATCAAAGACTCTTGCGAAGAATCAAAGACTGCCTTCCAGAGATAAAAGGCCACAAAAGCACCCATAACATCGCCGATCCGATAGAGAATAAAGTTGACTCGATAGGTAATCAATTCCTGAACACCTGCATTGATAAAGGGTTTATAACGTCTCCACAATTTGACCATCTTAGAGCTCCTTTCGATAGAAGCGACGGATAATATCCTCAATATTCGTATCTACCATCTTCAAATCTCGGATTTCAAAATCAGACAGGGTTTGCTTGATAATGTCAGCTGACTGGTAGCGAGAACTATCGAATTCAATGTTGAGGCTATTTCCCTGTCTATCAATAATCATATCAGGCAGGCCTTCATAGTGAGAGACGAGATGACTTTGACCTGGTAGCAGTTCAAAAGAAAGAGTCTTCATCTTTCCAAAGGTTTCCTTGAGCTGGCTCACCGTTCCATCAAAAATCTCCTGCCCCTTATCAATCATAAAGATCCGATTACAGAGCTGCTCAATATCACTCAGATCGTGAGTCGTCAAAAGAATGGTTGTTTCTTCTTCCTGATTGATTTGGGTAATGGCCCGACGAATGTTATCCTTGACCGAAACATCCAAACCAATGGTCGGCTCATCTAAAAAGAGAACCTTGGGATTGTGAAGCAAGGAAGCTGCAATGTCCGCCCGCATGCGCTGCCCTAGTGAAAGAGTCCGCACGGGATCCTTGATAAAGTCCTTCAAATCCAAGACTTCATTTAAAAAATCCATGCGCTTGTGGAAGAGCGAATCCGGCACATCGTAAATCTCTTTTAACACCGTGTAGGTCTCTTGCAGAGCCAAATCCCACCATAGCTGGGTACGTTGTCCAAAGACAACTCCAATATCCTTGACATAATCTTGGCGATTGTCCTGGGGAATCTTGCCATTAATCCGACAAAAACCAGATGTCGGTTTTAAAATCCCTGTCAGCATTTTAATGGTTGTCGACTTCCCAGCACCATTTGCCCCGATAAATCCTAAAATCTGCCCTTTTGGAACCTCAAAGGTTAAATCCTTGACCGCTTCAAAGGTCTGCTTTTCAGGATGAATAAAGGAGCGCAAAGCTCCCTTTAACCCTGGTTCCTTGACTGTCTTCACAAAATTTTTCTGAAGATGTTCCACTTCTATCATTGCCATATCTATCTCCCTTTAGTAAGAAACAACATTGTATTTTTGACTACAAATATCTAAATCCTTACTTTCTAAAACTTCTACATTTTATTGCTACAGAAGGCTTTATACCAACCTATTATAATCCAATAAAAACTAGAATGCAAGCGTTTGCTTAAAGTTTATGAAATTGAAATTTTTCTCTTAAAGTGCTATTTTTATACTCAATGAAAATCAAAGAGCAAACTAGGAAGCTAGATGCAGGTAGCTCAAAGCACAGCTTTGAGGTTGCAGATAAATCTGACGTGGTTTGAAGAGATTTTCGAAGAGTATTAGTCCAAAATTCTGGCTTAATAGTCTCCTTAAAACACCAAAAAACCCACCCAATGGGCAGGTTACGAATTATAAAAAGCAAACTATTTTGACCTATATGATTCGCTATTTAATCAAAGAACTAATCTTTCATAATTCTTTTCACAATCCCATTTCTATCAATTAGAAAACAATCTGGAAAGGTCATCTGCTCCCATTTTTCATAATCAAAACTGGAATCAAAGTGATGTAGTAGTATTCCTATCAAATTCCCGTGTGAACTAAGTAAAATCGTTTTTTCTGAGTATCTCTCTTCCAATTCCATTAAGAAATTTAGTACTCTAGCTAGTGCATCTTGATTTGATTCCCCTTCTGAAAGAGATTCACTGGGATTTTGCCATAAATATTTAATACTGTCTTCAAACTCAGAATCTTTTATAAAGGTTGAAGATAATTTTCGCTCTCGTAACCGATTATCAAGAACTATTTTATCAAATTGAATTGGCGAGCTATTAATCGTTTCAAATGCTCGTTTATAAGGACTAGAAAAATAATGATCAATATTAAAAGAATTCAAAAACTCTAACTGATCAAGAGATGAAAATCCTTTTTCTGACAAAGTTCTATTAAAATCATCACTTGAAAATTTTGAATGAGCATGTCTAAGTAAAATATAAGAATTATTCATAAGTCATTACCTTTCAATTATTGTCATCAGTCTAAAATTAAAATGATCTCTAAACCATCAATTACTCTTTAAAAAATCTTCAATCTGAGAAACTATTTCATTACTTTGATAATGATAGAGGTCATGAGGCGCATCCATATAGACGACTTGAACATTAGACTGGTCGCTTGCAAATCTCTCTGCATAACGTTGCCACTCAAATTGGCTAAAGCTAGTACCATCACCATTAGAAACCATTAGTAAGGCCGGAATTTTCGGATTAATGTTTGAAGGAACTTTCTTGGCATTTTCCTTTACCGTTTGGGATTCATGAAGCATGGCTTGTGACATCAACTGCTTATAAGCTAGAAGTTTATATTGTTTTCGTTCATTTTCAGTCAGAGTTTGATTTTTTATATAAAAAGACTCGGGAAAGTAGCGTAATAAACCAATCTTGCTGCTCCAATATGCCACAGTTAACAAGGCCTGATTATCCTTTAAATCCTCATAACTTGACGGCAGTGCCCAATCCAGACCAATCAAGGCTTTCACTTCATCAGGATACTTCTCCTGCCAAGCCAAACTCTCTAGACTAGCCATGGAATGAGATAGAATGATAAACGGCCCTGTGATATTTGCTTGCGAAAGAGCTTGGCGAGTCTCAGATAAAACCTCCATCACATCTCTTGAATGGTTGCTATCATCACTATAACCATATCCCGCCCTCTCCACGATAACTACCTTATACTGTTTCGATAAGGATTCCGATACTTCTTTAAAATCCAATATAGGAGCAGCAATACCAGCACCTGAGAGAACTACTATAGTCTCAGGGCCATCCCCTTCAACGTAAACATTTATTTGATGTCCATTGACGAGAACTTGTTGTCCTATAGGTGTCAGTGAGGCTTGTTCCTTTTCCAAACTGATACGGTGAAAGATAAATGTAGCCGCTAGAAACAAAAGAATGAAACTAAGAAAGGCAAGACTACATTGTTTTAGTTTTTTCATAGCATTATTGTACAAAAAATAGAACCTTTTAGCAACTTAATATTGGTTCTTCTACAATATATTCACACCAAAAAACCCACCCAATGGGTAGGTTTCATCTGTATTATTCAGCTAGATTATGCTTTACCTTCTGAACCGAATACGTCGATACGTTCTTCAACTGATGCTTGGATAGCTTTTACACCGTCAGCCAAGAATTTACGTGGGTCGAAGAGTTTTTTCTTGTCGTATTCTGCTTCGTTTGCTTCGTAATCACGAGCAAATTTACGAGTTGCGTTAGCGAATGCGATTTGGCATTCAGTGTTAACGTTAACTTTCGCAACACCAAGTTTGATAGCTGCTTGGATTTGCTCATCAGGAATACCTGATCCACCGTGCAATACGATTGGGAATCCTGGAAGAGCTTCTGTCAATTTTTGCAAGTGGTCAAGGTCAAGACCTTCCCAGTTTGCTGGGTAAGGACCGTGGATGTTACCGATACCAGCTGCCAAGAAGTCGATACCAGTTTCAACCATTGCTTTAGCGTCTTCGATTGGAGCCAATTCACCTTTACCGATGATTCCGTCTTCTTCACCACCGATAGTACCAACTTCAGCTTCTACTGAGATACCTTTAGCGTGTGCTTTTTCAACAACGTCTTTAGCCAATTTAAGGTTTTCTTCAACTGGAAGGTGTGAACCATCAAACATGATTGAAGTGTAACCAACTTCGATACACTCAAGTGCATCTTCGTAGTGACCGTGGTCAAGGTGGATAGCTACTGGTACAGTGATACCCATTGATTCAACAAGGTTAGCGATCAAGTTGCGAGCAACTTTGTAACCACCCATGTATTTAGCAGCACCCATTGAAGTTTGGATCAAAACTGGAGCTTTTTTAGCTTCTGCTGCGCGCAAGATAGCTTGAGTCCACTCAAGGTTGTTTGTGTTAAATCCACCAACTGCATAACCGTTGTCACGAGCTGCTTGGACAAATTTTTCTGCTGAAACGATTGCCATTTTATCAGGCCTCCTGTATATTTTTATGGGTCATCCCATTTACATTGTTCATTTTATCACTTTTTGACAAAAAAATCTAGTTTTTCCCGCAGTTTCGATTGAATTTCTTCTAGCTTCATCTATGTAAACCCTTTCTATCCCTAGTCTTGGGCGACTTTTGGAAAAGCTATGAAGAAGGTCAAACGATTCTCCTTCATCTCAAAACGATAAGGTAATTTTTCATGTTCCAATAGACTCTTGACCACAAAGAGCCCCATCCCAGACCCTTTGACCTTACGACTAGCATTGTCAGAAAAAGATTGGGCTAGTTTTTCTTGTTCCTCTGAGCTACAGCTATTTTCGATAAAAAGTTCCCCTTCTATTTCTCCAATGCGAACTAAGCCACCTGGAACAGAGTGCTTAATGGCATTGCTGATGAGATTAGACAGGATTAACTTCATAACTGATGGGTTTAGATAAGCCTGCTGGTGAGTCAAACTATTGTCTATCTGGAGATCTCTTTCCTTGGCTAGCAAGGCATAATCCTTGACTAGAATTTGCGTCATCTGGAGTAAATCAATTGTTTCCCTATCATCTCTTAATTCCTGCACAGACGAGAGAGAAAGTATCTGGAGAACGTGGTGATTGAGCTCATCCACAATCCCCAAGGCAACTCCTAGATAGTGGTCTCTATCCTTATAACGACCGATATTCTCTTTCATATTTTCGATCAGGATTTTCAAACTAGCCAGTGGAGTTTTCAATTCATGAGAAGCACCACGTAGGAATTCGACCTTCATCTTTTCCAGCTGGAGAATGGCTTCATTCTTGTCATGCAAGTCCGCAATGACAGTTAAAAGGTGCTGGTAAAGGCTATTGATTTGTTCCTTGAGATCCCCAATCTCATCCTTAGAATCCACGCGCAATCGCACTTGGGCATCCAAATCCATCATCCGACGGGTCACCCGCTTGATTTCCAAAATCGGGGCAACAATGGTCCGAGCATAGATGTAGGCTACCAAGAGGGAAATCAGAAAGGAGGCCAACAAGGTATAGGGCAGAAATTGAAGACTAATCTGCTCTGCTTCCTTTTGCAAATCCATGGAGGCCAGAAACTGGAGAGTCATGCTTCCACCGTCTTGTGTTTTCACCTCGCGCTCCTCAATAAAGAGGGAGGTGGTTTGGCGGTCTGTATCCAAAGGAAGACTGTCCTTAACCTCCAACTTGTCCTCGGTCATCTCTCCCTTGACCGCCCCTTTGATCTCACTAGTCTGGGAATACAAGTCTAAGACTTGCTCGATACTTTGCCTATCCTTTCCTTCTAGGGACTGGGCAATGGCTGTCGCTTTCTGACCAATGGTTTCCTGACGGTGGCTCAGATAAGTCGAGGGAAAGAGAAAATAAATGGCCAAATGAAGACAAATAACCAGAACACTAAAAATCGAGAAGGTGTAGATAAATATCTTTGTAAATAAACCTGTTCGTTTCATTTTCGCTCCAATTTATAACCAACATTGCGCACAGTGAGGATGCAATCCAAGTCTAGCTTTTTCCGTAGTTCCTTGATATAAACATCAATGACACGGTCAAAGGGAACCTCATCTGTCGCTTTCCATACGGCATCGATTATCTGAGATCGAGTCAAGGCTCGTCCTTCGTTTTTCACCAGATAGTCCAAAATTTCCAACTCTTTAGCATTAACAGCCACTTCCTCTCCTGCTAGGCTTGCACTATAGCTCTCAAAGTCCACCTTGGTATCCTTATAAGAGAAGACTCGTCCCGTATCATAATAGCGCTTGAAAATCGCGTCTACCCTCACTTTTAAGAGAGACAGAGAAAAAGGTTTTTCCAGGTAGCCATCTGCGAGCGAAGCAAAGGCACTCATCTTGTATTCCTCATCCTGAAAAGCTGTCAACATCAAGACAGGAACCTGACTAGTTTTACGAATCTCAGCTAGGACTTCCAGACCATTGAGCTTGGGCATCTGGATATCTAGTAAAACTAAGGCCACCTCATAGCTAGAAAATTGCTCCAAGGCTTCCTGACCGTCCGCCGCTTCAATAGTTTCATAGCCACAATCCGTTAAATAGTCACTGATCCCTTCACGGATCATCTCTTCATCTTCTACAATTAAAATTTTCATACTTTAACTGCTCTCTATTTTTTATTTTTCTTAGAATAAATACCTACTCTATTTTTATTATAGCCTCTTACTAACCTTTTGTCTTTAAGAAACTTTCTACTAGATAAAACAAAGAGAGCCTATCGCTCTCTCTGCTCACATTTGGCTCTCTATGGAATGAAAATTATTTAGCTGCTTTTGAAAATGTTACAACGTAGTTATAATCTTTCCCATTAGCTTGATATACATAGTCTTCTTTAAAAGTATAGCCGCGTTTGCTCAACTCTTCTTTCTTAGCATCAACTTGGCTCTTAACCGCTTCTTTCACCTGTTCATTTGTTGAACCTTCCGTGACTTCAAGAGGAGTTCCATTGATATCTCCTAGGAAACCTGCAATATCTTTCATTTGATCAAAGTTATAAAAAACATTGACTTTGACCTTTTGAGGAGCTGGCTTTTCTAGACTTCTACGATTTCTGCTAGCGCGTGGTTGAACTGCTGGAGCCATTCTGAAACCTGAAGTTCCTGTAGCCTCCTTAGTGAATGTAACGACATAGTTATAATTTTTCACAGTAGTATCTTGTTCAAAAATAATGTCATTTTTCACATGATACCCTCTAGCAGCTAGGTCTTTTATCTTGGCTTGAATTTTTTCTTTTACTAATTCTTTTGCCTGTGCTTCATTCGTTCCAGCAGGAATTGTGACAGTATTATCTTCTCCCGGGTCAGATAGGAAGCCATGAATATCTGGCATTCCTGCGAAGTTATAGCTAATATTGACAGTTCCATCTGGTTCTGATGTTGAACGTGCCACTCTTCTTGCTCTTGCTTGAACTGATGGGGCATTTCTAAAACTTGAAGTCCCTTCTGAAGTTGAAGAAGGTTGTGCTGGAGTTGTTGCTGTAGCTTCACCTGATCCATGACCTATTGCTGTACTTCCATCATTAATAGTAGTACCCTCATTACGACCATTTGTTAAATTATCTTTATTATAATTTGGTGCTGGTAATTCTTCACCTGGAACATTAATCTCATCAATCTTAGTTTGATATTCATCCGTAGCGTCTACTGCTGCATCGTGATCTTTAGCATTATTTATCGCTTCTAATCCTGCTTCTTTTAAATCTTTTAATTGAGCTTCTAACTTAGCTTTTTCTGCTTCATCTTTAACTTTTTCAATTTCACTAAGTTTTGAAGCCGCAATTTTTTCAATAACATCTTTTCCATCTTTTTTTGCTCCCTCAAGTTTTTCATCTTTAGGTGCTACTTCTTCAGACGGAGTTTCTTCTTTGGGTGTTGCAACTGGCTCTTCCGCTTTCGGTGATGGAGCTGATGGTTCCTCAGCTTTCGGTGTTGGAGCCACTGGCTCGTCCGCTTTTGGTGCTGGTGTCGTTGGTTCTTCTGCTTTCGGTGCTGGGGCTGCTGGTTCTTCCGCTTTCGGTGCTGGTGTTGCAGGTTCTTCCACTTTCGGTGCTGGTGTCGTTGGTTCCTCGGCTTTCGGTGCTGGCGCCGTTGGTTCTTCCACTTTTGGCGTTGTAGCCGCTGGTTCCTCCGCTTTTGGTGCTGGCGCTGCTGGTTCTTCCGCTTTCGGTGCTGGTGCCGCTGGCTCTTCTACTTTTGGCGCTAGAGCTGCTGGTTCCTCGGCTTTTAGTGCTGGCGCTGCTGGTTCTTCCGCTTTCGGTGCCGGTGTCGTTGGCTCCTCTACTTTTGGCACTGGAGTCGTTGGTTCTTCTGCTTTCGGTTCTGGAGTTGCTGGCGCTTCCGCTTTTGGTGCCGAAGTCGATGGTTCGTCTGCTTTTGGCGCTGGTGTTGCAGGTTCTTCCACTTTCGGTGCTGATGCCGCTGTCTCATCTGCTTTTGGCGCTGGAGACACTGGTTCGTCTGCTTTTGGCGTTGTTGCCACTGGCTCATCTGCTTTTGGTGCGGGTGTCGATGGTTCTTCTACTTTTGGTGCAGGTGTCGTTGGCTCATCTGCTTTTGGTGCTGATGGCACTGGCTCATCTGCTTTTGGTGCGGGTGTCGATGGTGCCTCTGCTTTCGGTACTGGAGTCGATGGTTCGTCTGCTTTTGGCATTGGAGTCGATGGCGCTTCTACTTTCGGTGCCGGAGTTGCTGGTACCTCTGCTTTTGGCGCTGGCGCTTCAGAACTTGGATTTGAAGCTACAGGTTGATTTGTAGTCCCTATATTTGAAGGGGCCTTGTCTGCTGCTGGACTTGATTCAGTTGAGTTTCCTGACCCATTTGTAGTATATGCAGATGGAGCATTTAAAGTTTCTGACCTTGTTTCTGCTTTTGACGCTACTGGAGCTTCTGTTTCTTCCTTAACTTCTGGGCTTGTCTCTGCCGGTGCTTCTGAGGCAAGTTCTTCACCCGATTCTTCCGCTCTTTCCACTACTGGAGCTGATACAGGCTGATAGACTGTGCTATAGTTCACAGCCATTTTTTCAACTTTCTCAGTGACATCTGTTAATTCAAAAGTAACAGCTTTTGTCTCTTGATCTTTCTTGAGCAAGACTTCGTAAGTGCGAACTTCGCCACTTGCACCACTTTCCTTGATGACAATCTTGTGTTTTGTAACTGTATCTGAAATCGTTTCAGCTTCAGTAAAGTACAATTCATTGTGCGGTAAGAATAAATTCTTGCCTGAAGTTTGATTCATTTCTTGGAGTACATCTACAGGGATATTACTTGCTTCGCTGATAACACTTAATGTGTCCCCCCACTTAATAACATACTTAAATAAATCACCTTCTTTTTGAATATCAGCCTTTACTTCTGCAACTGTTCTGGCTACCCAGATACCATCTTGTTCACTGGCTGACACAGTTGGAGCTAAAAAGGCCAGCCCCAATAAAATCACACCTGTCGCAACAATTGCACCAGTTCTTAATTTTCTAAAGCCACGTAGGGATAATGTTCCTCTAACATTTGTTTGTCTCATAATGTTTATTTTTCCTCACTAATCTATATTTTCCAAAGTAGACCCTTCCTAGGTCTACTAGTCTATGTTTACAATATGGATAGGCTTCTACAGATTTATCTATCTATTTTCAAGATAAGGTTTCTATATATTTTTATGCACAATCCCATATATAAGTTGTGAAATCCCTTTCTAATAAATTCAATAGCTTTAGTATATCATATTCAAGTACTAAAGTACAAAGAAAGCAACTGAAAGCAATGATTTTCACCACTGCTTTCGGCTCTATTTTGAATTGTTAAATAGCCATTCTCTATCCACCATTCTTGAATAGAAAAATAAGATGTAGTCACTATTTTAGACTAATTTTTTCAAACTTATTCACTATCCAGCAAGAGCTCTTTTGGTTGTTTTCTTAGGAGATTGCTTGAAGCCAGCGCCATAACGAGAACGACTAGAACTAAAGCAAGAACAAAAACGATGATAAAGTCCGATGTCTGAATGGAAATATCTAGGCTCGACAAGGTCTTGCTAAAGCCATCTACTTCTGCACCACCACCAAGATTAGAGGCTTGAGCAGCCTTGCTGGCTTGCTTGGCAACACCTGAAGTCACATTGGCAAGAACAGTGTTTCCGATTGCACGAGCTGTGTAGCTGGCTAGGAAGTAGGCAGAAACAAGAGCAGGAATGGCAATCAAGATAGATTCAGTGATGAATTGCCCCAAGATACTTGCCTGCTTAAGACCGATAGAGAGGAGGATGCCCACTTCCTTGCGACGGGCATTGATCCAAAGACTAAGCAAGAGGGCAAGGAGAAGAACTGAGAAACTCAAGCTGCCCCAGAAGAGGAGGTTGGCCATCTTGTACATACCAGAAATGGATTGCTCAAGAGCTGGGTAGTTAGAGGAGCTCTTAACGAGTGTATAGCTCTTCCAGTTGATACCACTGATGCCATTCAACTCTTTCATAACATCATCCAAGTTTTTATCCGCTGTTACAAAGAAGGTTGCGTCCCCATAAATAGCTGTGTCTTCTGTGTATCCATAAAGTTTAGCAGCCGTATGGATGTCTGTGATGGCTGTGTTTTCATAGAGTTCTTGTGAGTAGGTTACTGCCGACTTATTGTGACCATCAAAGAGTCCCTTGATTGTCACTTCAACTGTTTCCTTGGCACCTTTTTCATTGTCTGCATCGTAGATATTGGAGTCTAGTTTGACCTTATCCCCGACTTTCCAGCCGTGTTTGGCTGCCAAGTCCTTATGCATGAGAATCTTGTCTTTGTCGTCGTTGGTTAGGTGTTCACCTTCGACCAGCTTATAAGAGCCAGAGACAAACTTGTCTTCTTTAGAGGAGTCATTGACACCAGTGATCATCAAGCTGCTTCCAAAATGTTTAGCACGATCAGGTGTTAGATTTTTCTTGGTATCTGGCGTTTCGATGAGTTCATATCCAGTCAAATCTCCGATAGCGTTGATGCGTTTCACATAAGACTCGATGGCCTTGTTTTCGGTGATTTTTTTGATATCTTCCCCCTTAATATTCCCAGCACCACGAGGTGTTCCTTGATTGACGCGACGATTGATTTGCATGGAGAAGCTATTGGTGATATTTTTAAAGGTCTCCTGAGAAGCCTTGGCAGTAGCTCCCTTGATCGACAAGCCGACCAAACTTAAGCTCGCCATGAGGAGAATAATCAGGAAGATGACAATCGATTTGAAAAACTTCCTTGTAACATAGGCAAATGCATTGTGTAACATAGGTTCCCTTTCTAGATTTTGTTCTTTCTTATAGTTCTAACAGAAAAGCTCAAATTATTTACTAGTATTGCGAGTTTCAGTCAGTTTCTTGTCCTTCAACTCAAGTGTAATATCTGACGCTTGTGCCACTTCTTTGCTGTGAGTTACGACGATGACACATTTACCTGTTTTCTGGGCAAGTGATTTGAGCAGTTCGACAATATCTCCAGCAGTTTTAGGGTCCAGATTTCCCGTTGGCTCATCCGCTAGAATAACTGGAGCTTCTGATACCAAACTACGAGCAATAGCAACACGTTGTTGTTGACCACCTGATAACTGGAGAACATTCCGCTTGATCTGACTTTCATCCAAACCAAGCTCAAGCAGTGTATCCTTGCTTGCCTTTTTGTTGACCAAGCGGATATTTTCCAGTGGAGAAAGATAATCTATCAAGTTATAATTTTGAAAGACCAGGGAAATATGGTGCATACGATGGTAGGAATAGCCCTTCTTACGAATATCCTCTCCTTGGAAAAGGATAGAACCTTCAACAGGACTATCTAGACCAGCCAGTAGGGACAAGAGAGTGGATTTTCCTGCTCCTGACTCCCCAATAATACTGTAAAATTTCCCGGGTTCAAAATTATAATTGATCTGATATAGGACTGCTTCAGCAGTGTTCTCATAACGGTAGGTAACATCTTGTAATTGTAATAAAGTCATGATTTCTCCTTCTTAACTAATAGATGATAAAATTTCTTTCGGTGATTTTCTAAATAAGAATAGGAAACAAAGAGCTACAGATAAGCAACTAAGCAGAACTAGAAAAACATAGGATTCTGCAAAAGATAAGATGCTGGTTGATAAACTGCTTGTTTTGGCTAGTGTATCTTGTAAGCTTGCCTGATCTCCACTTGCTAGTAGGGTTTGGAGCAGATAGGATGTAATGGCATTTCCAGCGATAAAGGATGGAAGCAAGGCACCGAGAGATACCAAAACTACCTCTAAACAGAATTGTAGGAAAATCGAGCTCTTGCCTTTTCCAAGTGCAAGTAAAATTCCCACTTCGTAGACCCTTTCTCTCAACCAGAGAGATAAGACCAAAATTAAGGCTCCAGCTCCAGCTATCAACATCCCATAAAGGAAGATTGTCAGAAAGGTTTGGAAAGTAGCCACTGAGTCTTTGATTTGTTCAAAGGCCTTGTTTTCCTTCTCAACTTGGTAGCCTTGATTTTCCAAGGCCAAGTTTTCTACCTGCTTCATGAGTCCGTCCATTTCCTTAGGATTTTCTACATAGAAGCGTGCTGCACTGACTTGAGCTTCACTATTTCCTAAAAGAGTTTGACTACTTTCATAGTCTGTAAAGACTTGGTTTTCACTGAAGTCAGAAGACAAACCTGTAAATTTCTCTTGTTTTTTACCAGAGAAGATTCCGACGATTTCAAACTCTACTGTTTGTCCTTTGCCAGCTTCTGACTGACCAGCTTCTAAGGTAATCTTGTCATGAAGCGAAAGACTATTCTTCTTAGCCAGCTCTTCGTGGATGATGATTTTCTTTGAATCCCCTTTTTGAAGGTGTCGCCCTTCTTTTAGATTGAAAGCCGAGCTGGTAAAGGTAACATCCTTAGATGAATCTTCAAGAGCCGTTAAGCTAACCAAATTCTTATCCGCAGCGGACAAATCATCACGTTCCACGCTCTGCTCGCCACTCACTGCTTCCTTGTCTTTTAGTTTTGCGACCGTCTCGAGTTCAGGAGAAACATTTTCTAGCCCCTTAATCTTGCTTACAGATGCTAGGTCTGACAACTTGAAGGTCTGACCATTTTCTATCTTCTTAATAGAAAAAGATGTGTTGAGTGATTTATAAAGATTGGTTTCAACTGTTTTGTTGGACTTCATCAGAGTCAAACAGGCCGAAATTCCAGCCAATAGGACCAATAAAATCAGAAATAAAATAAAACTTCTCAGTCGTTTTCTGCTGACATAAGCCCAAGCTCTTTGGATTGGATTCATTCGTCACCTCCATATTTGTAAGACTATTATAAAATCCAAATATGAAATGTTTATGAAATACAAAAAAAGAGCAAAAATTTTTTGCTCTACTTAAATTAGATAAAAAAAGAGCTAGCCTAAGCTAACTCTTATCCTATGCGGAGAGAGGGACTTGAACCCTCACGACCTAAAGCGGTCACAGGATCCTTAGTCCTGCGCGTCTGCCAATTCCGCCATCCCCGCGTCGATTACTTTACTAGTATATCAACTTTTAGGATGCTTGTCAACACTTTTTTTCAATTTTTTTCATTTCATCAACCAAATTACTCAGAAAGTTCATTTAGATTTTCATCTACTAACTTAGCTCCGAGTGTATTTTTGAAATGACCTAGGGCAAATTGATGATTTTCAGGCCAGATGGAAGCAACAGCTGGTTTAACAATCTCGATATCATATCCTAGATTGTAGGCATCTATAGCTGTATGCAGGACACAGATATCCGTCAAGACACCTGTTAAGATAACGGTAGACACTCTCCGCTCTCTCAAACGGATATCCAGGTCAGTCCCTGAAAAAGCTGAGTAATGGCGTTTATCCATCCAAAAGACACGACTGTCTGAACCATGCTCTTGATAAAATGTCCCCAAATCTCCGTATAAATTCCGTCCACTAGTCCCAATCAAATTGTGAGGAGGAAACAGCTTGCTTTCTGGATGAAAACAATCGTTTTCTTCATGAGCATCAATGGTAAAGAAGATGTAGTCTCCTCGTTCAAAAGCTAATCGAGTCACTTTGCTAATGGCTTCTGAAATTGCCTGAGCTGGAGCCCCTGCTGTCAACTTCCCACTATCAGCAACAAAATCTTCTGTATAGTCAATCGAAATTAAAGCCTTAGTCATTAGTAATCTCTTTTCTTCACTTCTTCAAAAATATCTGAAATCAAGACCTTAAGATAGGTTCCCTTCATTCCAAGTGAACGACTTTCAATAATCCCTGCAGACTCAAGTTTACGAAGGGCATTAACAATCACAGAGCGAGTGATTCCGATACGATCTGCAATCACTGACGCAGTCAACTGCCCTTCATTTCCATTTAATTCCCCTAAAATAGCTGAAACAGCACGGAGTTCAGAGTAAGAAAGGGTATTAACCGCCATGGTAACAGCAGTACGGCGGCGAATATTTTTCTCATCTTCTTCACGTTGGAAATTAAGGAGTTGAATCCCAACAACGGTACTCGCAATCTCAACAAGAATCAAGTCCTCGTCTTCGAATTTTTTATCATTGCGCCAAATAATCAAAGAACCAAGTCGAATCCCTGATACATGAATCGGTGCAATAGTCGTCAAACCATCTGGAAAGTCGGTACGACTTTCCACAGGAAAAATACTTAAATCATGATCAACTGTCAGATTGGCTTCTGTATCGTAAATCATGTTCGCACCTTGAATGTAGTCATCCGGGAAAATTTTAGTTTGGAAGAATTGCTCTACACGATCTGTATTGGTTTTGTAACGCATAAAATAGCCAAGGAGACGTCCCTTGCTATTGACGATACAGGCGTTACAGTCAATAATATCTGCCAATTGACGGGTAATCGCATTGTAGGGAAGTTCTTCCTGCAACTGCTCCTCTGAGCGCTTCAGGATAGAAGTAATTTTTCTAGTTTTTTCTAATAAATGTGCCATTTTTCACCTCGAATTTAATCGCTATCATTATAACATAAACAGCTTGAATTTTCAATTATTATCTGAAAATTGCTTATTTAATTGCAATTTGAAAAAACAAGAATATTTTTAATTAAATTGCTTCTTTTCTATTGACAAGCCCCCTATTTTTGTGTATTATAATATTACAAGAAGATAATATATCTATTTTATTTATCTTTCTTTTTCCATTCGGTCTCCTTATATAAAAAAGCGATTCATTTTGAACCGCTTTTTATTATTTATCGCCCTTGTTACGAATCACAAAGCCTGTTTTCTTTTCGCTTGAAGTATTGCGTGGTTTTTTATTATCCTTACGGTAACGTTTTTCCTTATCAAAACGATCGTTGCCACGACTTCCTTTTTTGAAATCATCACGGCGACCACCACGACGGTTGTCTCCTCGGCGATTATCACGACGGTCATCTCCACGACGACCTCCCTTAGCGTTACCACCGAAGCCATTACCTGATGGTTTAAATGGCAGTGGTTTTTCACGTGCAATCTCCACTTCAGGAAGACTATCTGGGTCTTGAACAGTCAGACTCAAGATATACATTGCCAATTCTTCTGGAGTAAATTCGGCAGCTAGCTTACGAGCATCCTTACCAAATTTCTCAAAGTTGCCACGGATAGTTTCATCTGCAAAATCACGTTCGATTTTCTTGAGAGCTACCTGTTTTTTTGCTTGGAAGGCTTCTTCTGCACTTGCAGGTTTGAGACCTTTCATACGTTTCTTAGTCAAGTTTTCAATGATTTGGAGGTAGCCCATTTCATTTGGTGAAACGAAAGTAATAGACTGACCTGACTTACCAGCACGACCTGTACGACCGATACGGTGAACATAACTTTCAGGATCTTGTGGAATATCGTAGTTATAGACATGGGTCACACCTGAAATATCCAAGCCACGCGCTGCAACGTCTGTCGCAACCAAAACATCAAGATTGCCATTTTTAAAGTCACGAAGGACACGAAGACGTTTGTTTTGGTCTAGGTCTCCATGAATTCCTTCAGCACGGAAGCCACGGATTTTAAGACCACGAGTCAATTCATCTACACGGCGTTTGGTACGACCAAATACGATAGCAAGCTCAGGCTGTTCCACATCCATGAGACGAGTCATGGTATCAAATTTTTCTTGTTCTTTGACTCGGATATAGTATTGGTCAACCAATTCTGTTGTCAATTCCTTAGCAGCAATCTTGACATGCTCAGGTTCTTTCATAAACTGAACACCGATACGTTTGATAGCATCTGGCATAGTTGCTGAGAAAAGCAAAGTTTGACGGTTTTCAGGGACACGAGAAATGATAGCTTCGATATCTTCAAGGAAGCCCATGTTGAGCATTTCATCCGCTTCGTCAAGGATAAGAGTTTCAATATCTTGTAATTTCAAGGCCTTACGTTTAATCAAGTCCAAGAGGCGACCTGGAGTTCCCACCACGATATGGGCACCAGATTTAAGAGCCTTAATTTGCTTTTCAATGCTTGATCCGCCATATACTGAACGGACTTTGACTCCCTTACTACGACCAAAGCGGAAGAGTTCTTCTTGACTTTGGACAGCTAGTTCACGTGTTGGAGCGATGACCAAGGCTTGGATGGTCGCTTCTTCTGTACGGATTTTTTCAAGGGTAGGCAAACCAAAGGCTGCAGTTTTTCCTGTACCAGTCTGAGCTTGACCGATAACATCCTTGCCTTCAAGGGCCAAGGGAATAGTTTGTTCTTGGATCGGACTGGCTTCTACAAAACCAGCTTTTTCAATCTCTGCTAGCAAATCAGCAGACAAGTTTAATTCATTAAATTTCACGTTATTCTTCTTTCTAAAGGTGGTGCGAAGCCACCCTATAGGGCTTAGTTTATACTTTTCTTTTTATGACGTATTTTCATATACTGGATACAAAATCGTGTTGCTTCTTTTCCACAAAAGAAAAGTACTGTTTTCTTTGCAACCTATCTAGTATAACACAAGAGAGAAGCAAAAGATAGCCTAATCCGTCGATAAAATCATGTAAACGATTTTTCTGAGAAAATAAAGTTAAACTTTCCACTATTTCATAAACTTTTTTAAAGCGTAGCAGAATTGTGCAAAAGTTTTTTTCTTGTGCTAGAATGAAATTCGAATAGGAGGAACTCTAAATGTTAACTTATGATTTAATCGTTATCGGATTTGGTAAAGCTGGTAAAACACTAGCTGGTAAATTGGCTTCAGCTGGCAAAAAAGTTGCCCTCGTTGAACGTAGCAAAGCTATGTACGGTGGAACTTGTATCAACATCGGATGTATCCCAACTAAAACTTTGCTAGTTGCTGCTGAAAAAGACTTGTCTTTTGAAGAAGTGATTGCTACCAAAAACACTATCACTGGTCGCCTCAACGGTAAAAACTATGCGACTGTTGCTGGTACAGGCGTAGATATCTATGATGCGGAAGCTCACTTCCTTTCAAATAAAGTCATCGAAATCCAAGCTGGTGATGAAAAGAAAGAACTGACTGCTGAAACAATCGTCATCAACACTGGTGCTGTTTCAAACGTATTGCCAATCCCTGGACTTGCTACAAGCAAAAACGTCTTTGACTCAACAGGTATCCAAAACTTGGACAAATTGCCTGAAAACCTTGGAGTCCTTGGTGGTGGAAATATCGGTCTTGAATTTGCTGGTTTATACAACAAACTTGGAAGCAAGGTCACAGTCCTAGATGCCTTGGATACTTTCCTTCCTCGTGCAGAACCTTCCATCGCAGCTCTTGCTAAACAATACATGGAAGAAGACGGTATTGAGTTGCTTCAAAACATCCGTACTACTGAAATCAAAAACGACGGTGACCAAGTGCTTGTTGTAACTGAAAATGAAACTTACCGTTTCGACGCCCTTCTCTACGCAACTGGACGCAAACCAAATATAGAACCACTTCAACTTGAAAATACAGATATTGAACTAACTGAACGTGGCGCTATTAAAGTGGACAAACATTGTCAAACAAACGTTCCTGGTGTCTTTGCAGTTGGAGATGTCAACGGTGGCCTTCAATTTACTTACATTTCACTTGATGACTTCCGTGTTGTTTACAGCTACCTTGCTGGAGATGGCAGCTACACACTTGAAGACCGTCTCAATGTACCAAACACCATGTTTATCACACCTGCACTTTCACAAGTTGGTTTAACTGAAAGCCAAGCAGCTGATTTGAAACTTCCATACGCTGTTAAGGAAATTCCTGTTGCAGCCATGCCTCGTGGTCACGTAAACGGAGACCTTCGCGGAGCTTTCAAAGCTGTTGTTAATACTGAAACAAAAGAAATTCTTGGAGCAAGCATCTTCTCAGAAGGTTCTCAAGAAATCATCAACATCATCACTGTTGCTATGGACAACAAAATTCCTTACACTTACTTCACAAAACAAATCTTCACTCACCCAACCTTGGCTGAGAACTTGAATGACTTGTTTGCGATTTAAGTTGAGATTTAATCGTATCGAACAGCCCTCCTTGGGCTGTTTTTACTTCTGCGGAATCTCAAATCTGTCTTTTCCCTCTTTTATGATATAATAGAAACATGAAATTAAAAACTACTTTGGGCCTTCTTGCTGGGCGTTCTTCCCACTTCATTTTAAGCCGTCTTGGCCGTGGAAGTACGCTTCCAGGAAAACTTGCCCTTCAATTTGATAAAGATATTTTACAAAACCTAGCTAAGAACTACGAGATTGTCGTGGTCACTGGAACCAACGGAAAAACCCTGACAACTGCCCTCACTGTCGGCATTTTAAAAGAGGTTTATGGTCAAGTTTTGACCAACCCAAGCGGTGCCAACATGATTACAGGAATTGCGACGACCTTCTTGACTGCCAAATCTTCTAAAACCGGAAAAAACATTGCCGTCCTAGAAATTGACGAAGCCAGTCTATCTCGTATCTGTGACTATATCCAGCCAAGCCTTTTTGTCATCACGAATATCTTCCGTGACCAGATGGACCGCTATGGTGAGATTTACACAACTTACAAGATGATTTTGGACGCTATTCGTAAGGTGCCTACTGCCACTGTTCTCCTTAATGGAGACAGTCCACTTTTTTACAAGCCAGCTATTCCAAATCCTGTAGAGTATTTTGGTTTTGACTTGGAGAAAGGCCCAGCCCAGCTGGCTCACTATAATACAGAAGGAATTCTCTGTCCTGACTGCCAAGGCATCCTCAAATATGAGCACAATACCTATGCAAACTTGGGTGCCTATATCTGTGAAGGTTGTGGATGTAAACGTCCTGATCTCGACTATCGCTTGACAGAATTGGTTGAGTTGACCAACAATCGCTCTCGCTTTGTCATTGACGGACAAGAATACGGTATTCAAATCGGTGGTCTCTACAATATCTACAACGCCCTAGCAGCGGTTGCTATCGCCCGTTTCCTTGGTGCAGATTCACAACTCATCAAGCAGGGATTTGATAAGAGCCGTGCTGTCTTTGGACGCCAAGAATCCTTCCATATCGGTGACAAGGAATGTACCCTCGTCTTGATTAAAAATCCAGTCGGTGCGACCCAAGCTATCGAAATGATTAAACTAGCACCTTATCCATTTAGCCTATCTGTTCTCCTAAATGCCAACTATGCAGATGGAATTGATACCAGCTGGATCTGGGATGCTGATTTTGAACAAATCACTGACATGGACATTCCCGAAATCAACGCTGGCGGTGTTCGTCATTCTGAAATCGCTCGTCGTCTACGAGTAACAGGCTATCCAGCTGAGAAAATCACTGAAACAAGTAGTCTGGAGCAAGTTCTCAAGACCATTGAGAACCAAGACTGCAAGCATGCTTATATTCTGGCTACCTATACTGCTATGCTTGAATTCCGCGAACTGCTGGCTAGTCGTCAGATTGTTAGAAAGGAGATGAACTAATGGTTTATACTTCACTTTCCTCAAAAGCTGGCAATTACCCCTATCAGCTCAACATTGCCCACCTCTACGGAAATCTCATGAATACCTACGGGGACAATGGAAACATCCTCATGCTCAAGTATGTGGCTGAAAAACTGGGAGCCCATGTGACGGTTGACATCGTTTCTCTCCATGATAACTTTGATGAAAATCACTACGACATTGCCTTTTTCGGTGGTGGTCAAGACTTTGAACAGAGTATCATTGCAGACGACCTACCTGCTAAAAAAGAGAGCATTGACAACTACATCCAAAACGACGGTGTGGTCCTCGCTATCTGCGGTGGTTTCCAACTATTGGGGCAATATTATATTGAAGCTTCAGGGAGACGCATCGAAGGACTAGGGGTCATGGGCCACTACACCCTCAATCAGACCAATAACCGTTTTATCGGGGACATCAAGATTCACAATGAAGATTTCGATGAAACCTACTATGGTTTTGAAAATCATCAGGGCCGTACCTTCCTCTCAGATGATCAAAAACCGCTGGGACAGGTTGTCTATGGAAATGGAAATAACGAAGAAAAAGTCGGCGAAGGTGTTCATTATAAGAATGTCTTTGGTTCCTACTTCCATGGGCCTATCCTCTCTCGTAATGCCAATCTAGCTTATCGCCTAGTCACTACTGCCCTCAAGAAGAAATATGGTCAGGACATTCAACTCCCTGCTTATAAGGACATTCTCAGCCAAGAAATCGCTGAAGAATACAGTGATGTCAAAAGCAAGGCTGACTTTTCTTAAACAAAGGAAAATGATATCAAAGAACTCCGTTATCTTGTCGGAGTTCTTTTTGTCTGTTCTTTTACCCTTCTCCCTTGCATTTTCTCTCATTTTTTGCCAAAATAGAGGGGTAGAAAGAAGGTAGCATATGTCTAAATTACAACAAATCGTAACATATCTTGAATCAGAAAAACTAGACGTCGCTGTCGTATCTGACCCCGTCACAATCAATTACCTCACTGGCTTTTACAGTGATCCCCATGAACGCCAAATGTTCCTTTTTGTCCTAGCGGATCAGGAACCCCTCCTTTTTGTCCCAGCCCTTGAAGTGGAGCGTGCGAGCAGCACTGTTTCCTTCCCAGTTGTGGGCTATGTGGACTCTGAAAATCCATGGCAAAAAATGAAACATGCTCTTCCACAACTTGACTTCAAACGTGTCGCTGTTGAGTTTGACAATCTCATCTTGACCAAATATCATGGCTTGAAAACAGTTTTTGAAACTGCTGAGTTTAACAACCTCACTCCTCGTATCCAACGCATGCGCCTCATCAAATCAGCTGACGAAGTGCAAAAAATGATGATTGCAGGTCTCTATGCTGACAAGGCAGTTAAGGTTGGTTTTGACAATATTTCTCTTGATAAGACTGAGACAGATATCATCGCTCAAATTGACTTTGCTATGAAACGTGAAGGCTATGAAATGAGCTTTGACACCATGGTCTTGACAGGTGATAATGCTGCAAATCCACACGGCATTCCAGCAGCAAATAAGGTTGAAAATAATGCTCTTCTCCTCTTTGACCTTGGTGTTCTAGTCAACGGCTATGCGTCAGATATGACTCGTACGGTCGCTGTCGGCAAACCAGACCAATTCAAGAAAGATATTTACAACTTAACTCTTGAAGCCCAACAAGCTGCTCTTGACTTTATCAAGCCAGGTGTGACTGCTCATGAAGTGGACCGCGCGGCCCGTGAGGTCATTGAAAAAGCTGGTTACGGCGAGTACTTCAACCACCGTCTTGGTCACGGTATCGGTATGGATGTCCACGAATTCCCATCTATCATGGAAGGAAACGACATGGTCATCGAAGAAGGCATGTGCTTCTCTGTTGAACCAGGTATCTATATCCCTGGTAAAGTCGGTGTCCGTATTGAAGACTGCGGTGTTGTTACCAAGGATGGCTTTGACCTCTTTACAAGCACCAGCAAAGACTTGCTTTATTTTGATTAATATTCTTCGAAAATCTCCCCACAATAAAACGCATAGTATCAAGGTTTTCAACACCTGATACTATGCGTTTTTCTTATTTGAAAGACTTGTGACTCAGCCTCTTTACTTAATCTTCTTGATACTTTGACTAAGAATAAATCCTACAATCATCCCTACAATATTTTGCATGAAATTTGGTAAAATTTCTGGTAGGGCTGCTGCCCAGCCATTCATCAATGTAGAACCCAAGGCGTAACCCCCTACCATGGCAATCGTTGCTAAGATAAGGCCTAACCACTGAGTTTTTCCTTTAAATCCTGCGAAAAATCCCTGCAAACCATGATTGACCAAGCTAAAGAGCATCCACTGAGGATAGCCTGATAAGAGGTCAATCAAGAAACCTGCTAATCCTCCGACTACAGCCCCTTCACGACTACCAAAGTAGAAGGCCGTAAAGAAAACACCCGCATCTAAGAGAGTTAGAATGCCTGTCGGTGTTGGAATTTTTAAGAAATAACCTAGAACCACAGAGAGGGCGGTTAATAGGGATACAAGGGCGATTTTAGTTGTTTTGGTTTGCTTCATATTGTCTTACTCCATACTGATCTGCTTGTGCAATAGCACGATAAACGAAAGACTTAGAGCTTTCTACTGCTGGTAAAAGTTCATCACCTTTGACTAGGTGACTGGCAATGCTAGAGGCAAAGGTACAACCTGCACCAGCATTTTGGCCTTGGATGACAGGATTTTCTAGGACTGTAAAGTTTTGTCCATCATAAAAGACATCTACAGCCTTGTCCTGACTAAGGCGATTGCCTCCCTTGATAATGACTGCTGGCGCTCCTAAGTCATGCAATTTCTGTGCTGCAGTTTTCATATCTTCAAGGGTTTTAATCTCTTGATCTGCTAGTAATTCTGCTTCAGGAAGATTAGGTGTAATCAAACTGACATAAGGGAAAAAGCGAATCAACTCTTGGCAGAGTTCACTAACTGCTACGTCGTGCGTTTCCTTGCAGACCAAGACAGGATCCAGAACCACAGGCACTCCTGGGCGTTGCTTGATAAAGTCCAATGCCTTCTCAGCTACACTGACAGTAGGAAGAAGACCAATCTTAATTCCCCCAAACTCCACATCACGCAAGCTATCCAATTCATGTTGAAAAATGGTATCATCAGTTGGAAAGACCTCAAATCCTTTTTCTGTCAAGGCTGTCAAGCAAGTTACTGCTACAAAGCCATGCAAGCCGTTCAAGGTATAGGTAGCCAAATCAGCTGACAAACCACCACCACTAAAAATATCATTTCCTGAAAGTGCTAAAATACGATTATTCTTCATAACGAATCTCCTTTAAATACAAACCATTTGGTGCTGCAGTGGGACCTGCAAGTTGCCTGTCCTTTTTCTCCAAGATCAGGTCAATCTGCTCTACTGGCATTCGATTATTTCCGATTTTGAGCAGTGTCCCCACCATATTACGAATCTGCTTATACAAGAAACCATTTCCTGAAAAGGTAAAAGTCAAAAATTGTCCTGTCTCATCAACCCTAAGACTAGCTTCGGTAATAGTGCGAACCTTGTCTTCCACACTAGTCCCAGAGGCTGTAAAGCCGGTAAAATCATGGGTTCCCTCTAGCTTTTTGATTGCAATCTGCATCCGTTCCACATCGAGCGGATAAGGAAAGTGAGTGGCATAGTGACGGCTCATAGGATTCTTGGGACGACCCCTATCCACGATAAACTCATAGGTCTTGCTATGCTTGGCATAACGGCAATGAAAATCATCCGCCACAAGCTCAATTGAAATCACATCAATATCTTCAGGAGACTGGGTGTCCAAAGCAAAGCGAAGTTTCTCCTCATCCATCTGATAGGGCAGGTCAAAATGAATCACCTGTCCCAAAGCATGAACCCCACTATCTGTCCTACCAGCACCGTGAACAGTAATGGCTTGCCCTTTATTTAACCTGGTCAAGGTTTTTTCAATTTCTTCCTGAACGCTACGCGCATGGGGCTGGCGCTGAAAACCAGAAAAGGCATAACCATCATAGGAAATAGTTGCTTTATATCTCGTCATAACCTCTATTTTATCAAGAAATTAGTCTGTAAACAAGGACCTAAAATAAATACTGTCTGGGTACAAAATTCACAAAAAGAAAAACTTAGGAAACCAATCCTAAGCTCTCTTGTGAAGTAGGTACATGACAAAGATAGAGGTTACAATCAACCAAGATCCTAAGATAGCAAAGACCAACATCCCATTGTGAGTTAGTAAGCCAATTGCACCTAGAACAAATGGGGTCGTAAAGGCTCCAAAACTACAGCCTAAAACTGCAAATGAAGTTGCTTGATTGAGGAGTTTAGCTGGAATTCGTTCAGAGACAAGTTGAAAGACTGTCGTCAAGGCTACACTGTAGGCAAAACCAGCAAGAATGCTTCCTGCCACTACAACCCACAAGGATGGAGACAAGGCAATCACAATTTGCCCTAAGCCGAAGGTAATACCAGACCAGAGGAGCAGTTTCTCTTTAAATATTGAAATCAGGAAAGAAAAACTAACACCAGCCACAATCCCGATCAACTGCATGACACTAAGAACAAAACTAGATAACTGGGCATCTCCAAGTCCTCTTTCCACCATCAAACTTGGAATACGAATAGTAATAGCCGTATTGGTACAAACTACAACTGCCGCTTCAATAGCTAGGATAAAAATCAAGCCCTTCATTTCCCGAGTTAAGCGACTTGCTTCCTTCGTTTTTTTCTTGACTTCTTTCTTTTCTTTTCCATAAGGTACAAAGAGCAGATAAAGGGTCAGAACTAAAAATCCAGCACTATAAGCTAAGAAAGTAGCTGTCCAACCAAAGGCCAACAATTGGCCGACTGCCAAGGTAATGAGAGAAGCCCCAACGACCTCTGCAGAACCGCGTAGCCCTAACATCTGAATTCGCGTTTTTCCTTGATAGCGTTCACTGATAATAGAAATGGCCTTGGCATTGATCATCCCAACACCTAAACCAAAAAGAATCCGTGTTCCAAAGACAAAAGGATAGGCTTGATACCAAAAGGGTGCTGTTCCACTTAGTGATAAAATCAGCAATCCCAAACTGATCTGTAAGCGCTCAGGAAATATTTTTTCTAAGAAACCATTTAGTAATAACATAATCATGATTCCAAAGGAGGGCAAGCTCGCCAAGAGCTCAATTTGTTCCTTAGGATAACCTTGATAATAGTCAAACATAGCTGGCAGGGCACTCGAGATGGAAAAGGATGTAATCAAAACGAGGGAGAGAGCCAAAATACTGGCCCGTTCTAAAAATTGTTTCATGAAATCTCTTTCTATATTTCTCTTAATCTTCTACTTTTTTGATAGTTATCAAACAAGCAAGAAAAGAAGAAGTCTCATTGGTTTGTAGACTCCTTCTTAAACTCGAAAATGAATCCCTTGTGTCTTATACTCAATGAAAATCAAAGAGCAAACTAGGAAGCTAGCCGCAGGTTGCTCAAAGCACTGCTTTGAGGTTGTAGATAGAACTGACGAAGTCAGCTCAAAACATGGTTTTGAGGTTGTAGATGAAACTGACGAAGTCAGTAACTATATATACGGCAAGGTGAAGCTGACGTGGTTTGAAGAGATTTTCGAAGAGTATTAGGATGACTTTCTCTTGATTTGCTTAATAAAGTAGAAGATAAATCCTGCCACCATATAGGCAACAAAGATAATCAGACACCACTTGAACACGACATCCCAACCCTTATTTACATTCAAAAATAAGTAAGGGAAGGGACTGACCTTAGAATTAGGAACATCAAGTTTCAGTACCAAGCCATTAAAAAGAGCAAAAATCATATACAGCAAGGGTAAAATCGTCCACACAATTGGATCCCAAATCTTGTATTGACCCTGTTTGTCAAAAAAGAGGGTATCTGCTAAAAACCATAGGGGAACGATATAGTGGCAAAGGAAATTTTCTAGAGTATAGAAATTAGTCGCAATGGGTGCCAAGAGGAAATGGTAAATCACACAGGTAATCATGATACTCATAGTGACTCCACCTTTTAAGCGCAAGAGACTTGATCTTTGCCAGTTTTCACCTAAACGGCTCATAACCTTTAGGAGATAGAGCGTAAAAATCGCTACTAACAGATTTGACAGAACCGTATAATAGAGCAGCATCCCAAATCCACCATGCTTGGCGATTTCAAGATAAACTCCCGTAAAAGCCGCTAGAAACAAGAAGATACGGCTATAAAATACAAGTTTATAGTGTTTTGACATGCTTAAATTTTCTTCACAAACTCTGATTTGAGTTTCATGGCACCAAAGCCATCAATTTTACAGTCGATATTGTGGTCGCCTTCTACGATGCGGATATTCTTCACGCGCGTCCCTTGTTTCAAATCTTTTGGCGCACCTTTTACTTTCAAGTCCTTGATGAGGGTTACAGTATCACCGTCAGCCAATTTATTTCCGTTGGCATCGATAGCGACAATGCCCTCTTCTACATCTGCAACTTCAGCAGGATTCCACTCATGAGCACACTCTGGGCAAACCAGTAGGGCACCGTCTTCGTAGACATACTCTGAGTTACATTTTGGGCAATTTGGTAGGTTGTTCATGTTTTCTCCTTATCATCATTCACTATTCTTTGAAAATCAAAATTTCTCGAACAGCAACTATTATACCTTAAAATCAGCATTTTGACAAATTTAGAAAAAACCGATATCAATCTATCGGCTTCTCTACATTTACATTCTTTTTTCAGCTTCTGCTTTGATTTTTTCAACTACTTCTTGAATGTTCAAACCAGTTGTATCAAGGTAGACAGCATCCTCTGCTTGTTTGAGAGGCGAAGTCTCACGATGACTATCCTTGTAGTCACGCGCAGCTATTTCCTCTTTTAGAGTTTCAAGGTCTGTTTCAATTCCCTTGGCAATATTTTCCTTGTAACGGCGCTCTGCTCTTTCATCAACAGAAGCTACTAGGAAAATTTTCAATTCTGCTTGAGGCAATACAACCGTTCCAATATCGCGACCATCCATGACAATCCCACCTTGCTGGGCAATCTCTTGTTGGAGAGAAACTAGTTTCTCACGTACTTCAGGAATTGCTGCAATTGCTGAAACATGATTGGTCACTTCATTTTCACGGATAGGATGGGTAATATCCACATCCCCCACAAAGACAAGTTGTTCTCCAGTTTCTGAGCGCCCAAAACTGATTGGATGCTGGTCCAATAAGGCTAAAAGTTCCTCAATCTCTTCCACTCTTAACTGGTGTTTCAGAGCCATATAGGTCGCTGCACGATACATAGCACCTGTATCTAGATAGGTGTAACCAAAATCCTTAGCGATAATCTTTGCGACCGTACTCTTGCCACTTGAAGCAGGACCGTCAATAGCAATTTGAATTGTTTTCATATCAACTCCTATTTGATTTTGACAACATCACCTGGATTAGCAAACCAAGATCCTGTAGCCATATGCCCAGGATTCAAAGCCTCTAACTGAGCAATCGAGATTCCTGCACGAGCGGCAATGGCTGCTTCTCCTTCTCCAGCTAAGACTTTTGTAGTTCCTTCTGGATCAGTTGGATGTTCTGAGCTACTAGATGACTCTTCTGCCTTCTCCTCTGAACTAGAAGATGCCTGCTCTGAACTACTAGAAGTAGAAGAAACTTGCTCTACTTTTGTATCTGAATCGTGAAAATCTTTCAAGGCTGCCGTGCGATTACTCCCACCCGATGAAAGATAAATCAGAACAATAATCATCACGACTACAATCACAAAGAAAATACTTGCTAAAATAGTCAAGATACGATTAGCCAGCACTCCTCCACCTTGTTCTCTCTTACGACGTTCTGATCTTGTTTCTTCCTGATTCTCATAAATATCTTCTTGCCACGGTTCTTTTGCCATACCTTACTCCTTGTTTTTTTTTACTTTTCTTATTACAATATAAATATGAAAATCACACTTATACCTGAACGCTGCATTGCCTGTGGTCTTTGCCAAACTTATTCTGAATTATTTGATTACCACGATAATGGAATCGTGCGTTTTTACGATGACCCTGACCAACTAGAAAAAGAAATCTCTCCTAGCCAGGACGTCGTAGAAGCTGTTAGAAACTGTCCGACACGTGCCTTGATTAAAGATTAACTCTAATATCGACAAGAACGTTCCACTCCTTCTAGTTTAGCATATTTCCATGCAAAATTATAGTCTTTTCTCTTTATTTTTTTCTGTAAAATCAGGAAGGTCACTTTTTTCTTTGACGAGATAAAGTGGTCTTTTTTTAGTCTCTAGATAAATCTTACTAATATACTTGCCGAGAATCCCAATGGTCAAGAGTTGAATCCCTCCGAGAAAGAGAATAACAGCCATCAGAGAGGTCCAACCTGATGTCGGATTGCCCAAAATGAGAGTCCGAACCACAACAAAAAAGGTCATAAGCAGAGAAATAAAACAAGATAGGAGACCAGCCACAAAGGCGATAATCAAGGGAAAATCTGAAAAGTTAACAATCCCTTCAATGGAGTAGAAAAAGAGTTGCCTAAAACTCCAACTGGTCTTGCCAGCCTGCCTTTCGACATTTGGATAGTCCAGATAGTGGGTTTTAAAACCGACCCAGGCAAAGAGCCCCTTCGAAAAGCGATTGGACTCAGTCAAGCTTAAAATAGCATCGACTACAGATCTTCTCATCATGCGAAAATCACGAACACCTGACGGCAGGGCTACTGGACTAATTTTTTTCATGAAACCATAAAAGAGATCAGCACAGAAACTGCGAAAGAAAGGTTCTCCCTCCCGACTAGTTCTCCGTGTTCCAACACAGTCCAAGTCTGCATTTTGGTCTAGTAAATTTTTCATCTCAAGCAACATACTCGGAGGATCCTGGAGGTCTGCATCCATCACGACCACCAGATCTCCTGTCGCATATTGTAAGCCTGCATACAGAGCTGCTTCTTTGCCAAAATTTCGAGAGAAAGAAATATAATGAACTGCCGAATTTTGCTCCCGATAGGTCTTTAAGAGTTCCAAGGTCCCATCACTTGATCCATCGTCGACAAAGACATACTCGATTTCTGTTTCCAAATCTGGAAGTAAAGCTTCCAAAGCCTGATAAAAAAGAGGAAGTACTTCCTCTTCGTTTAAACAGGGGACAATGATTGATATCACCATCTTAGTCTTCAAATCCATTTGGATGCTTGCTTTGCCAACGCCATGCGTCTTCACACATTTGGGTGATGCCGAGTTCTGCTTCCCAGCCCAGTTCTGCTTTGGCTTTTGCAGGATCTGAATAGCAGGCTGCGATATCCCCTGGGCGACGGTCGACAATGCGGTAAGGAATTGGTCGTCCCACTGCTTTTTCCATATTTTGGATAATTTCAAGAACTGAGTAGCCTTTACCTGTTCCAAGGTTATAAACGTTTAGACCTGAACCTTTTTGGATTTTTTTCAGAGCTGCAACGTGACCTTTGGCCAAATCGACAACGTGGATATAGTCACGAACACCAGTTCCATCTTCTGTATCGTAATCGTCTCCAAACACTTGCACTTGCTCTAATTTTCCAACGGCTACTTGCGTCACATATGGCAAGAGGTTGTTTGGAATACCGTTTGGATTTTCTCCCAAATCACCACTCTCATGGGCTCCGATTGGGTTGAAGTAACGAAGTAAGACCACATTCCATTCTGAGTCTGCCTTGTAGATATCCGTTAAAATTTCCTCTAGCATAAGCTTGGTGCGGCCATATGGATTGGTCACTGAAAGTGGGAAATCTTCCAAGATTGGCACTGTATGAGGATCTCCGTAAACTGTCGCAGAAGAACTGAAAATAATGTTTTTACAGTTGTTTTCTTCCATGACCTTCAAAAGACTAACAGTTCCAGCGATATTGTTGTCATAGTAGGCAAGAGGAATACGGGTAGATTCACCAACAGCCTTCAAGCCAGCAAAATGAATGACACCAGTTGGTTCTTCTTGCTTGAAAATATCTCTGAGTGTATCTGTGTCACGGATATCTGCCTCATAAAACGGAATTTCAACTCCTGTGATTCTTTCAACAACTTCTAAACTTTTTCTGTTACTATTAACAAGGTTATCCACCACAACAACTTGATGACCTGCTTGGATTAACTCAATAACAGTGTGGGTTCCGATAAAACCTGCTCCACCCGTTACCAAAATCTTTTCTTGCATCTTCTTTCCTCGATTCTCAGATTATTTTTTCTTATTTTACCATTTTTGATAGGGAATGTCATTTGCCATCCTAGAGGGTAGGATAAAATTTCAGTAAAATGCTTATTCGCTTTTTACCCGTTTGACATAGTTTTCAATTGGGTAGTTTGCTGGGTCCAAGGTCAATTCCCTGCTTTGGACCAGTTGTGCTAGGTGGTAACCAATGATAGGACCCGTTGTGAGGCCTGATGAACCTAGTCCACTGGCTGCATAGACACCTGACAATTCTGGAACCTCTCCAAAGAAGGGAGAGAAATCACTGGTATAGGCACGGATTCCCACACGCTCAGCTCTTGAAGTCGCTCTAACTAAAACTGGATAGTGAGGCAAGGCCGCCTCCTCCATTTGTTGGAGCAAGGTGTCATCCACCGTCAAATCAAATCCCATATCATTTTCATGGGTAGCGCCTAGGGACAATTTCCCACCTGCAAAAGGAATCAAATCCCACTCTCCTTCCGGCATGACAACAGGGTAGGATTCCATGTCTTGGTCAAGCTGATAATCTCGGAGTTGTCCTTTCTGAGGACGAACATCCACTTCATAACCTAAAGGCTCTAACAGGTGTCCCAACCAAGCTCCCGTCGCCAAAACAACCTGATCAAACACCTCTTCACCAATCTGGTAACCTGACGCTAAAGGTGTCAGACTCACTTTTTCTTTGACCAGCTTGACTTGACTAGCTTCTAGCAAACGATTCACTAAGAGTTGACCATCCACTCTTGCTCCACCAGAAGCATAGAGCAGGCGGTCAAATCCCTGTAAGCCAGGGAATAATTCATTAGCTGAGGCTTGGTCCAAAATAGCTAACTGACCTATTAAAGGAGATTCTTCCCTACGCTGCAGGGCTAGTTGATAAAGTTCTTCTAGCTTGGATTCGTCCTTCTTTAAGAGAAAAACTCCCGAACGCTGGTAAAAGTCAATCTCCTGCCCTGACTTCTCTAAATCAGCTAATAAATCCACATAAAAGTCAGCCCCCAAGCGCGCCATTTTGTACCAGGCTTTATTTCGGCGTTTGGAAAACCAAGGACTGATAATTCCCGCTGCGGCCTTGGTAGCTTGACCTTGTACATGGTCAAAAACGGTCACCTCTAGGTCACTTTCTTTCGAGAGGTAGTAGGCAGCTGTTGCTCCCACAATCCCTGCTCCGATAATGGCAACTTTTTTCATTGTCTTCACTTTCTAACTAGATATGGTGGAAAGGATTGGTCGATGCTTGACTAGGTACAATATCGATTGTCCAGCCTTTTTCCTCTTTCCATTGATTAAGAAGCTCTGCAATTTTTTCTACAAAAAGCACTTCGATATAGTGACCTGGGTCCAAGGCTAGCAAGCCATCAGACAGCATATCCTGAGCAGTGTGGTAGTAAATATCACCAGTGATATAGACATCCGCTCCTTTAGCTAAAGCATCCTTATAGAAAGACTGCCCGCTACCACCACAGATGGCCACTCTTGAGATAGGCTTCTGCAAATCGCTCTCTTGATAATGCACCATTCGAAGACTATCTAGACCAAAGACTTGCTTGACATTCTGGGCCAATTCCCCAAATGTCTGAGGCTGAACATTCCCAATACGTCCAATTCCACGTTCAGGGCCAGTTTCCTGCAGATAAGCCGTTTCCTCGATACCTAGCATCTGACAGAACCAATCATTGAGGCCATTTTCAACGATGTCAATATTGGTATGGCTGACATAAACTGCGATGTCATGCTTAATGAGATCAATGTAAATCTGATTTTGTGGACGGCTGGCTACCAAGTCCTTGATGGGACGGAAAATCGGCGCGTGCTTGACGATAATCAAGTCCACACCCTTTTCAATGGCTTCAGTCACCGTTTCTTCACGAATATCCAGAGCAACCATGACACTTTGGATATCCTTGTCCAAAGTTCCAATTTGCAGTCCACGGCTGTCTCCTTCCATAGAAAATTCTTGAGGACAATAAGCTTCATATCGGTTAATGACTTCACTTGCTAGCATGAAGAACCTCCTTGATGGCTTGAATTTTATCTACTAGAACTTGACGTTCTTCCAGATTTTTGTCTGGGATTTGTCCGAGGGCAAACTCTAGCTTAACAGCTTCTTTTTGCCATTTTTGGACAAAGACTGGACTAACTTCTTTGGACAAGAAAGGTCCAAAGCGAACATCACTAGCTGATAACTTCATTTCCCCTGCTTCCACAACCAAAATCTCGTAAAACTTGCCAGCTTCTTCTAAGATGCTTTCAGCTACAATCTGAAATCCGTTCTCTTGTAACCAAATACGCAAGTCGTCTTCACGATTATTGGGCTGGAGGATCAATCGTTCTACATTAGCTAACGTGTCCAATCCTTCTTCTAAAATCCTAGCAATCAAACGACCACCCATACCAGCAATGGTAATGACCGACACTTGGTCTGCCTCTTCAAAGGCTGCCAAGCCATTGGCTAAACGAACCTGGATTTTCTCCTTTAGACCGTGAGCCTCAACATTTTTGACAGCAGACTGATAGGGACCTTCCACCACCTCACCTGCAATGGCGCTTTTGATTTGGCCTCTTTCGACTAACTCGATAGGCAGATAAGCATGGTCACTTCCCACATCGAGTAAAATGGCTCCCTGTGGCACAAAGGAAGCCACTAATTCTAATCTCTTTGAAATCATTTTCTCTCACTTTCCAAAACTCTATTACCTCTTATTATACCACATTTCAGCTGGCAATCTTGTACCTAAAAAGACCGCAATCCACAGATTGCAGCCTTTCTTTATTTTCTGGATTGATAGCGACTAGTCAGGATGAAAATTACGGTAAAGACCAACATCATGACACCATAAACAGGTAATGTTTGTCCTGTTAAGGTTGAAATTTCAAGCAGTTTTTGGATTCTTGGGAAGAGAGCTGTGGCTAGGAAGCCTCCTACTGACCAAACAATCAAGAGGACTCGCCAGAGGGTGAATGGCATACAGGCTCTAAATACGGATAAGAAACCAATTGACCCCAAGAGATAATAGAGTAGGGTTGAGATTTCTAACTCAGACCAACCTTGACTACTTCCAAATATTTTCACAAAGAGGACGCTGAAGATAACCATAAGTGCACTTGGTAGAGCACGAAGCATAGATCTTCTGAGGAAGTTTGGCTCAACAGGTTTGATATTTCGCTCAAAAGTCAGAACGAATGGTGGGAAACCTTCCACGAACTGGTCAATCATGGTAATCTGGATTGGAATGAAGGGGAAAATCAAGATCCACTCAGACCGACCTAGTAAAGCACTGGCGATACAGATAACTGCGAGCAAGAAAGAATAGATGGTCTTTATCAAGAAAATCGGGGCGATGTGGGCAATGTTATTGACCACCCGACGACCTTCAAAGAGAATCTCAGGAACATCATTAAAGTCAGAGTTCAAGAGAACCAGATTGGCAATCTGACGTGTTGCCGGGTCTCCTTCCGCCATTACGATAGAGCAATCCGCCTCACGAAGGGCCAGAATATCATTGACTCCGTCTCCTGTCATAGCTGTTGTATGACCCGCTTTTTTCAGCGTTTGGATGATGAGTTTCTTTTGATGAGGGGAAACACGTCCGAAAATAGCTGTCTCCTCAGCCATATCAATCAATTCCTCATCCGTAATTTTCGAGCAATCTACATAGCTGTGATAGTCTGCAAAACCAGCCTTCTGGGCAATGCTGGACACCGTAACTGGATTGTCACCAGAGATAATCTTGAGCCCCACTTCCTGAGAACGGAGATAGTCCAGCGTCTCTGCCGCTCCCTCTCGAATAGGGTCCAAGATTTCCAGCAAGGCTAGAGCCTGAATATCAGATGGTTTCTGTGGTTTGTAATGGTCTAATTTCTCCTGACTGAGAGCTAAGACCAAGACACGTGACCCTCTCTCCAAGGCCTCCCTGGCTTCGGGGACTTCAGAGTCCAGCAACATCTCAGGGGCACCTAAGAAAACTGTCCCCAGACCTCCTAACTCCATGGCTCCCCACTTGCGGTCGCTTGAGAAAGGCAGATTAGAAATCATAGGATAAGTAACTTCTCCCACAAAACGCTGTCGAATAGCTTGAGCAGTTGGATTTTTATCCTCACTATGGGCTATGTAGCTAGTCAGGATGCTGGCAATAGCCTCTTCACCATAAGTTGGCGTCAGCGGAAGAACGGCCTCTACCTGCATCTTTCCTTGGGTGATGGTACCTGTCTTGTCCAAACAGAGCATATCCACGCGCGCCAGAGTTTCAACAGAGTACATCTCCTGCACCAAGACCTTTTTCAAGCCCAGCTTAATCACCGCAGTCAAGAGCGAAGTGATGGTCAAAAGGGCGATTCCTTTAGGTAACATCCCCAAAAGGGCTGTCGATGAATTTACAACGGATGACTTGAGAGGTAGGCCTTTTAAAAGCAAAGCTTCTAGCAAGAGAGCCAGACCAAAGGGAATGATAATCTTCCCAGTAAAACCAGCTAGCTTGTCCAGCGATTTCATGATACGGGAGTTGATCGGTTTCACAGTTTTGGCTTCCAGCATGAGTTTGGCAGCATAGTTGTCAGCACCGACATGGTGGACTTGAGCCAAAACTGACCCACTTGCTAGGAAGCTTCCTGACAAAAGCAAGGCGTCAACTTCCTTTTGCACCAAATCACTTTCCCCCGTCAACATGGCTTCATTGACTTCCGCAAATCCTTCCAGAACCAAGGCATCACTGGGAATCTGCTCCCCAGCAGACAAACGAATGACGTCTCCTAGCACCAATTCTTCAGGATTGAGGGCAACTTCCTGTCCATCACGAATGGTTTTGACCTTTTCCTTGGTCATGAGATTGAGCTTATCTACCATGTGTTTAGCCCGCAGCTCGGTCACAATACCAGAAAAGGCGTTAAAGCAGATAACAGCAAAGAAGACCAGATTGCTCCAAGCCTGCACAAAGGCTAGTGCCAAAGCAATAGCAAAGTTCAAAGCATTAAAAAGAGTAAAGACATTTCGTTTAACGATTTGCCAAGTGCTGGTACTAGCCGATGCGGTAAAATCATTGACCAAGCCCTTAGCCTGTCTTTCCTTGACTTCTATTTGGGTTAATCCCATAATCTTATTTTTATCCATAAATTCTATCATATCATTTTTTCTAAAAGAATTCTAATCTCATCCCAAATATGCACCTAGTCAAGGGAAAAAGTTTGCCAGCCCTCCTTTGATAAGGTATAATATTAACAAGAAAAGAATCGAAGGAGATCGCATGTTTTATACTTATTTACGTGGATTGGTTGTATTGCTACTATGGTCCATCAATGGCAATGCCCACTACCATAATACCGATAAAATTCCTAATCAAGATGAAAATTATATCCTGGTTGCGCCTCACCGCACCTGGTGGGATCCAGTTTATATGGCCTTTGCGACTAAGCCAAAACAGTTCATCTTTATGGCCAAAAAAGAACTCTTTACTAACCGTATTTTTGGTTGGTGGATTCGTATGTGTGGTGCCTTTCCTATCGACCGTGAAAATCCTAGCGCCTCTGCCATAAAATATCCTATCAATGTCCTAAAAAAAAGTGACCGCTCTCTCATCATGTTTCCAAGTGGAAGCCGTCACTCAAACGATGTTAAGGGTGGCGTAGCCCTGATTGCCAAAATGGCCAAGGTTCGTATCATGCCAGTTACCTACACAGGTCCCATGACTTTGAAGGGCTTGGTTAGCCGTGAACGTGTCGACATGAACTTTGGAAATCCAATCGATATTTCAGACATCAAGAAAATGAATGATGAAGGAATCGAAATGGTTGCAGACCGTATCCAAACAGAATTCCAACGTCTGGACCAAGAAACTAAACAATGGCACAATGATAAAAAACCAAACCCACTCTGGTGGTTTATCCGCATCCCTGCTCTCATCCTTGCCATTATCCTCGCTATCCTAACCATCATCTTTAGCTTTATCGCAAGCTTCGTCTGGAATCCAGATAAAAAGAGAGAAAACCTTGGTTAAATAAATACAACAATCCCTTGGCAAAAGCCAAGGGATAATTCTTTTACTTAATTTTCCATTTTTGGGCCAACCAGCTGGAAAAAGCTAAAAATCGCTCAACTACTTGTTCATGGTGTCCATAAGGATCAAAGACAAACTGACCGTTCGGATAGCGTTTCTGAAGACTGGTATGGATCTGCTCAGCATAGACTGGTGCTTGAGCCAAGCGATTAGTATGGTATGCTCCTTCTGTTTGACCATTCTGTAAATACAGCAAACAGTCCAAATTTTTCACATTTTCTGCCTTGCAGTAAGCCGCAAAATCAGGATACCAAAAGGAACCGCAGATCGAAAAGACACAGGAAACCTTGTCAAAGCTGAAAAGACTGTAGACTGCCGCCAAACCACCTAGTGAGTAGCCTCCATAAGCAAGGCGAGTTTCGTCCAGGCGATATAGCGACTTCAGCTTGTCTAAAAGGCCTCCAAATAAATCACTATGATAGGCATTTGCCTGACCGCCAAAATCTGGAGCTCCATCTCTCAAAGCAGCTGCCTTCCAGGGAGTGTAGTCATCTAGGCGATTTTTAGAGGTCAAGCCCACTAAAATCACAGATTCGGAAAGGGACGATAGGAAGTCCAAGTTTCCATCATTCAATAAAATAGCCGGATAGGTTTGATTGGGGTCGTAGTTAGAAGGAAGGCTGACCTTGACTTGGATTCCTTCCCAATCAAACTCATTATTTATTGATAAAGTCATTGATTTTCTCAAGGGAATCAATCACTGCTGGACCATAGTCCATCAATTCATCGTAAGAGATGGTCATGATTTTTTGATTCTTAATAGCAGGAACGCTTTCCAAAACAGCATTTGCCTTCATCAACTCTACTGCTTTTTCATCCAATTTTTTATTACGATCGCTGGTTACATAGATAATCAATTCAGGATCCATTGACACGAGATTTTCCAAGGTCAAGCCTGATGTCCCCGTAGCAACGTTTGTATAACCAAGTTGGTTCAGCAAACTTTCTTGCAAAGCAGACTTGTAGGCACCGAAGGTTTCATCATTATAAGCAACCATAATCAAAGCCTTTTTCTTTTCACCTTGGCTTGCTGGATTTGCTTTCTTAACAGCGTCAATTTTAGTTTGTAATTGGGCTGCGTATTCATTGGCCTTGTCCTGAACATTAAAAATCATTCCAAGATTTTTGACATCTTCTACGATATTCCCCAAATCTTGCTGAATCGTTGAGAGAGAAGCTTTTTGAGTATAAACTGGGATTTTGTTTTCATTCCAAGTGCTAACTGTCCCCAAGGATTTTTCAGAAAACATCATGTTTCGCCCCATCACAGCGTCTGGCTCATAAGAAAGGACTGTTTCTTGTGAGACTGTTTTTTTATCTCCAATTTGAGGAATCGTCGCAATCGCGTCCTTGTATTTGTCCGTCACAGCATTATCAGGATTAAGCATGCCAGCAATTTTATCCTTCAACCCTAACTCCAATAAGATTTCAGTGGTTGAAAGATTGTTGGTGATAACTTTTTCAGGTGCCTTGTCAAAGACTTGTTCGACTTCATTCCCTTTCGCGTCATAGGTTTTGACCGTTAGTGGATAAGTCGTCTCTGTGCTCGCCTTTTGACTTGTTTCTGTGCTAGACTGTGTGGTAGTTTTTTCTGTAGTAGTGTTACCACAAGCTGCCAAAGTTAAGGTAGCTACTGTTACGAGTAAAATGCTTAGTGTTTTTTTCATCTTGTTTTCCTTTTCATTCTTATAAATAGTGAATCATAGCTTGCTGATCCTCGGTCCAAGTAACCTGACTTTGAACGCCGTATACAGTTTGCAATGATTCTGAGGTGATGGTCTCCTTTGGAGTCCCTTGATAAAGGATTTCCCCCTCTTTCATCAGATAGAGATAATCCGAATAGCGACAAGCAAGTTGAATATCATGCAGGACAGCTAGAACATTGACCTTGAGCTCCTTCACTATGGCCAACAAGTCTAGCTGATACTTGATATCCAAGTGATTGGTTGGTTCGTCAAGGAGCAAGAGAGTCGGTTCTTGCGCCAAGGCACGGGCTAACAAGACTCGCTGTTTCTCTCCCCCTGACAGGGACGAATAGAGACGAGTTTTCTTCTCGAGCATATCCACCTTAACGAGGGCATCTTGAACGAGCGTAAAATCCCTTTCCCTTTCCTTCTCTAAAAAAGAGAGATGGGGAGTTCTTCCCAGCAAGACAATTTCTTCAACTGTACAATCAAACTGCAGCTGGTTAAACTGAGTCACAACTGCCATTTGTTTGGCTGTTTCTTTGAGTGACCAATGCTCTAGCGGCTTTCCATCTAGGCTTATCAAGCCTTTGTCCGCCTTTTCCTGACGATAGAGGAGTTTAAGTAGACTGGTTTTCCCGCTTCCATTTGGTCCTAATACCGTGTGAAATTGATTCCCTTCAACCTTAAGAGAGACTCCTTTGAGGATTTTTTTCTCTCCCAGTCCAAAGTGGACATCCTGACAAATCAAGTCCATATCAGACCCTCACCTCCCTTCGCCTACCTCCAACAATGTAAATAAAGAAGGGAGTACCTACCAAGGCTGTGAAAATACCAATAGGAAGCTCTGCGTTTGGAATGATGATACGAGAGAGTACGTCTGCCCAGATGACAAAGAGGGCTCCCAGCAAGGTTGCAACAGGAAAAAGCCTCTTGTAATTCGTTCCTACTAACCCTCGAGCTAAATGTGGAGTAATCAGACCGACAAATCCAATAATCCCACAGGTTGCCACTAATACTGCTGTTAGCACAGTCACCATGGTCACATAAAGATACCAATAAAAGCGTAAGGGAATTCCCAAAGTTAAAGCAGCCTCATCTCCCATCATCATCGCATTGAAAATACGATACTGAGTAGAGAAAAATAGAAAGGCCATTCCTACAACCATAGTTGGCAGAACCAAGTCTGACCAAGAAGTCCCGGCAAGCGAGCCCATGGTCCAAAACTTAATGGTCATCACACTGTCCGCATTAGCGCCAACTGAGATAATAAAGTTTGAAAAAGCCAGAAAGAGAGCATTGACCACCGTTCCCGATAAGATTAGGCTAGAAGTCGTCATCCTTCCCTGCATAGAGGCAATGATGAGAACAGCAATTGTTGCCAAAATAGCTCCAAGAAAAGCTCCAAGGCTAATCATCACTTTTAAACCAAGAATGATGCTCAAAGTTGCCCCTAGAGTTGCACCCGCAGATATTCCTAAGACATAAGGCTCAGCGATAGGATTGTTCACTGTGGACTGCATCACGCTACCACACATAGAAAGGCCTGCTCCTACTATCAGACCTAACAATACTCGAGGGAATCTCATGTTCCATACAATGGCAAGAGTGGACTTGGAAACCTCTCCTACCTCAAGAGGAAATCCCAACCTGCTCAAAATAATCCGATAGGTATCTCCTAGATCAATCGCAACAGATCCCATTGAAACTGCTAGAAAGAGAGAAATCCCTAAAATACCTAGCAAAATAACTAAAAGTAACACAAATTGCTGGTCTTGTCGGCTTCCAGAAAATTTGGAAAGCATGCAAACCTCCTTTGATAGAATCTTAAAAATTTAGAAAATTCTCATGAAAAGTATACCATATTTTCAACTGTGTAACAAGCTATGGAAAAAATACAATTAAAATCAGAAAAATTATGGTTGGTTTTTCCATACAGTGCTAGCAAGCATAAGCAAAGATAATACTTGAGTATAACGAGGTAAAGTGACAACATAAAAAGCCCTCTGAAAATCAGAGAGCTGATTTGAGCTCGGGCTAAAATCCTAGTGAAAAAAATCTACACGATCAGAAAAGTCTCTATCGTGCCATTTTCATACATGATGTATAGTCCAAGTACAATGAATACTAAGGGCACAATGATTCGCTCGTATTTTTCAATTGTCTCGAATATTAACGGAATAGAGGATAACACCCGACTAATCTCGCATAAGATAATTATGCCGATTACAAACACAAGCAACGCCACGAGGGTCTGTGACCAATCTAACGAAGCAAAATAAGGTATATAGATACCTAAATTATCTCCGCCAGACGCAATTGTTAGCAATGTAACTGTCCAAAACAGTTGATTTGCCTTGCTTTGTTCTAATCTTTCAATAATTTCTTCCTCTTCTTCCTCTTCTTCCTCACCTTCTCCAACAATTGCAAAGCGAATCCCTAAATAGATAGGGATTAAACCAAGCAATCCAACCATCCATTCTTCAGGCACGAAATTAACGACATAAGCAGCAACTAAACTCGCCCCTACAAGTAAGCCTGTGCCTAGATATTGCCCCGCATAAATATGCCATTTTTGTTTATTCTGTGATAGCTGTGCAAATAAAATAAATAAAATAATTAAATAATCGATACTGGTGGAAATATAAACACCAATAGCAGATATGATTGTCTGTCCCATAAAAACCTCCTGTATTAGTCAGTAATAAATCAGCAGATTTTAGGAGAGCACAGACACATTAATTTAGCTATCGCTAGTGGGTAATGTCGAACATAGGAAAGCATTTTACTCCTCCTCAAAACGTAGTTACAAAGTAATTTCTAACTGGAATTCGGTGACTACTTCCATGTAAAGTATAACATACTATACTTTACTTCGTAAAGTGTGGGCTCTCCGAAGGGGCTTGCAGACAGCTACTAGGCTTTTCAAGCCGAGTAGCTACGCACCTTTATGGTGTAATTAGATGATACCATTTGAGGTTTTTGTAGTCTCCAAAATTGTGACCGATAAAACTGTGGCACTGTTTCGTATTCTTTACGGTTAGTTTTTGTAGTCTCCAAAATTGTGACCGATAAAACACTTCTTCACAGTTCCTGTACCTTCTGCACGTTTTTGTAGTCTCCAAAATTGTGACCGATAAAACCTGTTTGGTCGTTTCATATTACCACCTCAAGTTTTTGTAGTCTCCAAAATTGTGACCGATAAAATCTCAATAAAAAAGCCCTCTGAAAATCAGAGAGCTCCAGTCTTGCTGGATAAACCGTTTATAGACTAGGCGACGAGGCGAAGATTGTACTAATGGTACATCGAGCCGAAGCCAACGAAGTATAGAAACGGTTTAGACGCAAGATTAGCGACGAAGTCCTAGAGAGTTGATCAACTCACGGTAACGGTTAACGTCGTTTTTACGCAAGTATGCAAGCAAGTTACGACGGCGACCGATTTTTTTCATCAATCCACGGTAAGTAGCGTGGTCTTTTTTGTGTTGTTTGATGTGTTCGTTAAGGTGGTTGATTTCCCAAGTAAGGACAGCAACTTGAACCTCTACTGAACCTGTATCACCTTCGTGACGTGCATATTGTGCGATGATTTCATTTTTTTTCTCTTTTGAGATTGCCATGATGTTTCTCCTTTTTATTTGGCTTCATCCGAGTGACAGGTTGGCATGCCTGTAACCAAGAAGAAGTTATTTGTCTTTACGACAATCCCTATTCTACCAATAACTAACTTCTTTGTCAACAGATTTACTTTCTTGTTTTAAACATGCTATAATAATCATAGCAAGAAATCTAAGTTGTCTGTTTTTTTTAAACGAGATGATTATCATGCCTAGATTCTATTTCCATCTCCCCTACTATCTGGTCATATTTTTCTTTTATTGGCCACTTTATGAGTTGGTCTTGCTAGTTGTTTCTGACCCCCTTACACTCAAGGGACTCTGTATAAACAATCTTCTCTTCTTTACACCTCTGGTAATCTTGATTATATCGCTACTCTATAGCTACCGTTTCCGTTTCTCACTTTGGTGGTTAATTGGTAACGGACTGCTCTTTTGCTTTACTATCATAACCTTCGGTGAATTTATCTGGTTTTACTTTTTAGCCTATGAAATCTTTGCTCTGGTGGGCATGGCTTCCGGTATTGGCATCAAGCATATTCTACAAAAAATGAAAAACAAAAAACTTTCACAAAATCCTTGAAAAATCTCACAATCATGCTATAATAATCCATAGAGACAAGTCACTTAGTCCCTTTCTACTAGAGAGTGCGTGGTTGCTGGAAACGCATAGAGAGCCTAAACTGATACTACTCTTGAGTTTTTTATGAAAACATAAAACGGTGGCTACGTTAGAGCCAATCAGAGGTGTCCCTCTCTTTTGAGGTACATAAATGAAGGTGGAACCACGTTGCGACGTCCTTTTGAGGATGTCGCTTTTTGTTTTTCTAGCTTTCACAATCCTCTGTCCCTGTTTTCAGAATAGGGTTAACACATTCGTCAATAATATAAGTAAGGAGAACATCATGATTAACATTACTTTCCCAGACGGCGCTGTTCGTGAATTCGAATCCGGCGTTACAACTTTTGAAATTGCCCAATCTATCAGCAATTCCCTAGCTAAAAAAGCTCTTGCTGGTAAATTTAACGGCAAACTCATCGACACTACTCGTGCTATCACTGAAGATGGAAGCATCGAAATTGTGACACCTGACCACGAAGATGCCCTTCCAATCTTGCGTCACTCAGCCGCTCACTTGTTTGCCCAAGCAGCTCGTCGTCTTTTCCCAGACATTCACTTGGGTGTTGGTCCAGCCATCGAGGACGGCTTCTACTACGATACTGACAACACAGCTGGTCAAATCTCTAACGAAGACCTTCCTCGTATCGAAGAAGAAATGCAAAAAATTGTCAAAGAAAACTTCCCATCAATCCGTGAAGAAGTGACTAAAGACGAGGCACGTGAAATCTTTAAAAACGACCCTTACAAGTTGGAATTGATTGAAGAACACTCAGAAGACGAAGGCGGTTTGACTATCTATCGTCAGGGTGAATATGTAGACCTTTGCCGTGGCCCACACGTCCCTTCAACAGGCCGTATCCAAATCTTCCACCTTCTCCATGTAGCAGGTGCTTACTGGCGTGGAAATAGCGACAACGCTATGATGCAACGTATCTACGGTACAGCTTGGTTTGACAAAAAAGACTTGAAAAACTACCTTCAAATGCGTGAAGAAGCTAAGGAACGTGACCACCGTAAACTTGGTAAAGAGCTTGATCTCTTCATGATTTCTCAAGAGGTTGGTCAAGGACTTCCATTCTGGTTGCCAAATGGTGCGACTATCCGTCGTGAATTGGAACGCTACATCGTAGACAAAGAGTTGGCTTCTGGCTACCAACACGTATACACTCCACCACTTGCTTCTGTTGAACTTTACAAGACTTCTGGTCACTGGGATCATTACCAAGAAGACATGTTCCCAACTATGGACATGGGTGACGGGGAAGAATTTGTCCTTCGTCCAATGAACTGTCCACACCACATTCAAGTCTTCAAACACCATGTTCACTCATACCGCGAATTGCCAATCCGTATCGCTGAAATCGGTATGATGCACCGTTACGAAAAATCTGGTTCCCTCACTGGTCTTCAACGTGTGCGTGAAATGTCTCTCAACGACGGTCACCTCTTTGTAACTCCAGAACAAATCCAAGAGGAATTCCAACGTGCCCTTCAGTTGATTATCGATGTTTATGAAGACTTCAACTTGACTGAATACCGCTTCCGCCTCTCTCTTCGCGATCCTCAAGATACTCACAAGTACTTTGACAACGATGAGATGTGGGAAAATGCCCAAACCATGCTTCGTGCAGCCCTTGATGAAATGGGTGTGGACTACTTTGAAGCCGAAGGTGAAGCAGCCTTCTACGGACCAAAATTGGATATTCAAGTTAAGACAGCCCTTGGAAAAGAAGAAACTCTTTCTACTATCCAACTTGACTTCTTGCTTCCAGAACGCTTCGACCTTAAATACATCGGAGCTGATGGCGAAGAGCACCGTCCAGTTATGATCCACCGTGGCGTTATCTCAACTATGGAACGCTTCACAGCTATCTTGATTGAAAACTACAAGGGTGCCTTCCCAACATGGCTTGCACCACACCAAGTAACCCTCATCCCAGTTTCTAACGAGAAACACGTGGACTACGCTTGGGAAGTGGCTAAGAAACTCCGTGACCGCGGTGTCCGTGCAGACGTAGATGAGCGCAATGAAAAAATGCAGTTCAAGATCCGTGCTTCACAAACAAGCAAGATTCCTTACCAATTGATCGTTGGGGACAAAGAAATGGAAGACGGAACAGTCAATGTTCGTCGCTACGGCCAAAAAGAAACACAAACTATCTCAGTCGATGACTTTGTTCAAGCTATCCTAGCTGATATCGCCAACAAATCACGCGTTGAGAAATAATAGATAAAACCTGGGATAAAATCCTAGCTACCTAAAAAGCAACAACTGAAACAGCTGTTGCTTTTTATATTTTTACTCAATGAAAATCAAAAAGCAAACTAGGAAGCTAGCCGCAAGCTGTACTTGAGTACGGTAAGGCGACGCTGACGTGGTTTGAATTTGATTTTCGAAGAGTATTATTTAATCCGAGCTAGTAGTGATTGACCAAACCACCACACAAGATTTGCTTTCATGAGTTAGATAAGGTCAATATCCTCAATCCTTGTCTGCTTCATTTTCTTTTACGAGATCTTTTTGTGAATCTTTTTCAGAGAGTTTTTGATCAATATACTTGTCAATGTTTTCATAAAATTCCTTGGTCGCTTCACTATCTAATGTTGGCGAGTTCTGAACTTGATTCACTTTCAATTGAACAGATTGAATACCGTAAGAGGCTTGTTTTTGGTGGAGTGTTTCTAATTCTTCTTCTGAAATCGGATCTCCAACAACCGTCAAGACCAATTCATTGTTACTTGACTTGTAGACTTGATTAATAACCGTATAATTGGCGAACTCTTTTCCTACAAACTGTTTGATCCCTTCTTTGCGCGCTTGTTCTATTGTCAGAGTAACTGCCGAATAGCTAGCTGGAAGAATCAACAATACAATCAAAGATATCAAGCCAATTCTCATTTTAATGCTCAGCTCTTTAAATGAAGTTAAAGGAGATTTTCTCATCAAAATTCTTGTTCCAACAATGTTGGCTAGCATGATAAAGACACAGTTGATCAAGAAAAGATAGAGAGCCCCCAATAAAAATCGTACATTCCCATTAGCTAAACCATAGCCAGCAGTACAGATAGGCGGCATCAGAGCTGTAGCAATGGCTACTCCTGGCACGATATTGTTTGCTTCTTTTTTCCTTGAACCGATCACACCAGCAATCCCACCAGCAATAGCAATGAGGACATCCCAAATGGTTGGAGAGGTTCGTGCAATCAACTCGCTACTTGCATAAGACAAGGGAGAAATCCAGAAATACAGAGTCGAGACAAGCAAACTGACCAACACTTGAGTCAATAAAACCTCTAGAGATTGCTTGATTAAACGCGTATCAAAAATAGCTAAACCGAATCCCAGTCCAACAATCGGTGTCATGAGAGGTGAAATCAACATGGCTCCTATAATGACAGCTGTTGAATTCATATTTAGTCCGATAGAGGCAATAAAAATTGCACACATCAAAATCGCTGTATCTCTCAATCGAACATGAAGGTCATCGTATAATTTCTCACGGTATTCCCGTGTTGAATAATTGGCAGTCATTTGTCCTCTCCTCTTTCCTTATTTAAATTGGTATAATAATTAAAAATAACAGCTGATAAACAGCCAAAAAATATGAGCCCATAAATCGTCAAGAAGACACTGGTAATCCTTCCAATCAAGGTCACAGCTAGGAGATCCCCGTAGCCGACAGTCGTCGAAGTCACAAAAGCATACCAAAGACCGTCTCCGTAATTTGTGATAGCAGGTTCAACTAGGAAAAGCACGCCTCCTGACCCAAAAACAAAGGTCACAAAACTCAGAGCAAACCGAGTAAAACCCGTAACCTGCATAATATGCCATAACATTTTTAAACGTTTCATTTGTTCTCCTTATTCATACTAGCTCCTGACCGAGCCGTTTTTTTCCAATAATCAAAGTGAAGATAGGACATGATCTCCATCACCAAACCCCAGTCCAACAATCGGTGTCATAAGAGGGGAAATCAGCATGGCTCCAATAATGACAGCTGTTGAATTCATATTTAGGCCAATAGAGGCAATAAAAATCGCACACATCAAAATCACTGTATCTCTTAATCGAACATGAAGATCATCATATAATTTCTCACGGTATTCACGTGTTGAATAGTTTCCAGTCATTGGTTACTCCTTTTATTTCGTATAATTTTGTTTCTGCATGGATGATGGTAGAGAGACTTCTGTCCAATCTTACATATTTTTCTTCTCACCTGTTATTCTTTTGAAAATTATCCTTTAAATATCCGTCAGTCCATCCTTAACATTATATCAAAAATTTTACAGTCTTTCTTCGAAGAAATCTATCAATTGAATAGATAGATGAAGCAAGAAATTTTTGTTTCCTTATCCGAAGAAGGAAAAACGGTATCTCCTGAACCTTGATACTATGCGTTTTATTCTTTATAATTTAGCTATTTCAAAATTACAAGTTCTCCATTCTTAATTTCCCAAACTTGGTCAAACTTACTTAATAATTCGTTTTGGCGATGTAAAGTAACAATGACGGCACTTGGTAGTTCCAGAACTCTTTCCAATTCCATTTTAAACTGATTAGTATCCAAGGCAGAGAAAGGTTCGTCTAGGATAAGCAATGGATTTTTACGATTTTTCTCACGATTTAAATACATTCGTTGTTGCTGACCACCTGACAGGGATTGTGGTGGAATTTTTTCAAAATCTTCTTCTCTGAATTTTTCATTGAAACTATTGAATAGCGTTACATTATTTTCATAACTCGAAATAAATGTATGTTCTTGTTGCAGAATCATACCGAATCTTCCCCAAAGATGGTCCAAAACAAGCCCATCTAGCACAATTTGTCCTTCAAAATCTTCATCTGTTCCATTTAAAATGTTGAGAAGACTACTTTTTCCAGACCCATTCTTACCAATAAGCGCAATTTTATCCCCTTTTTGAATCGTAGCGGAAGTAATTATCAATTTTGATTCTCCCAGTTGTTTGGAAATGTTTTTCAAAGTAATCGTATCAAAAGAATGTTGAGGTGCTTGAACTGAAACGGGTCTCCCAACAATGTTTTGAAAACTCTTGATTACAGGCTTTACGGACTCTAACATTTGTAAATCATAAAGGATTTCCTGTATTGGTTCAGAAAAAGCATTAATATATCCGAAACTCGCCACCACCTCAGGAATACCGAGTTGCTGGTGAGATAGAGAGTAGGCTAAATAAATAAACAGAACAAGACTAATGAATTCAAAAGAAACACCTGTCAATAAGATGCCTGTAATTTTTGTCAAACCATACTTAAAATACTTATCCTGCAAATTCTTTAGAGAACTCTTTTGTTGATTCAAAAAATGCGACATAGTTAGTTTATTTACCAAATGATGTCCCATGAGCAAATCCTCCAAAGTTCGATAGTAATCTCCTTGTTTTTTCAAGTAAACCTGTCTACGATTAGCGGTCAACTTCCCAACGATTTTAGGAATTTGAATACTAATTCCAGTAGAAAAGATTAAAATCAGTGATACAATAGGATTAATTGTTCTGCTAATAATGAAAGCGTAAATGATGATACGTAAAATTTGTTTGATAAAACTCATCAATGGAGGAAGGTAATCCTTTTCCAACGAATCTAGGTCATTAGATTGATAGGAAATATACTCTGCTACTGTTTTCTGCTTGAAATCGTGGTGACTGAGTCCCAGAAGTGAACGAAACCACTCATTTTTCAAAGTAGTCGAAAAGATAATCCCCTGCTTCCAATCAAGTATCATTTGGATATAGTTACAACTCAAATAGCCTGCCACTGACATAGAGTAACCATATAGAGCTACTTGATAATCCCCTTTGATTAATGCCTGCGTGAAATACGGTAACAAAGCTGTGCAGATATTCGATACTACACCAAAAAGAAAATTAAAGAAGAGATACCATCTAATAGTTTTAAGATATGGTAGCATATACGATACTCCTTGCTAATGCGTTTTTTTACATATCGCAGAACAATCTCTACTATTCCCTATTTCAGATAGTGCGATACTCGGACATTGAGTGCAATAATTGTAAATCACACAAGTACTGCAGTTTTTACTATCAAAATAAAAAGAAAGCTGCAGTTCTTTCAATCCTGTATCAGCGATTCATTCTGAAATCGAACAGGAGATATTTCCCAAGTCTACAATTCACTTCATCTCAAATTAATTTTTGTAATTCACCCTTAGTTTATAGATTTTATACTCAACAAAAGTATAAAGCATACAAAACTTCACTTTGAACCAGTATTTATACTATATTCCGTATTAAAAATTCTATTATTGATTTTGTAAAAAACAGTCTTCAAATATCCTGAAATATAGCAAAAAGAGATTGGGTAAAAACTCATTGTCTCTTCTCACTCAAGGACTAAGTTCACTTGAGCAAACTGAATCCGCACTGTCGTTCCTGTACCGACCTCAGACTCGATACGAATCTGGTGCCCCAGTTCTTCAGAAATTTTCTTAGATAGGTAAAGTCCAAGTCCAGATGACTGCTGGGTTAGGCGACCATTGTAGCCTGAAAAGCCACGTTCAAAGACTCGGAGAACATCACTGTTTTTTATCCCGATTCCCGTATCCTTGATACAGAGCTCTTGCCCGTCCATATAAATCTCCAGACCACCTTCCTTGGTGTACTTGAGACTGTTTGAGATGATTTGCTCAATGACCACTAGCAGCCACTTTTTATCCGTCACAATTTCTTTATCAAGGTCATGCAGATTGACACTTAAGCCTTTTTGAATAAAGAATAGAGCGTATTTACGCAGTATTTCCTTGACCAAGTCCTCAATTTGAACCTGCTTTAAGACCAAATCATCATGGAAACTTTCTAAACGCAGGTACTGTAAGACTAGATTAGTATAGGAGTCTATCTTGAAAATTTCCTGTTCTAGCTGCTGCTTCAGTTGGCGATCGGCTACTTCTGCAACTAAGAGTTGACTAGCTGCAATGGGAGTCTTAATCTGATGAACCCACAAGGTATAGTAATCCAGCAAATCCGTCAGTTTTCTTTCTGCATCTGACCTCTGCTGGTAGAGTTCCATCTCACGCGCTTCTAATTTTTCTGCTAAAGCTCTTTCCAAAGGAGACTTGGCTTCCCTCTCCCCATAGAGAATTTCCTGACGATAGACCTGCATTTCCACCAATATGTCCCAAGTGAAAAATAAGATGGTTACAAAGCAACACAAGAGGAAAAAGTAAAGAAAGTAAATTCCCAAACTAGCAAATAAAAACTGAAAAAGCAAAACTAGAAACGCTAAAGCAAGCATATAGACAAACAGACGACTACGAGAGCGCAGATAGGCTAGAAAAAATTGTTTCCAATCAAGCATGCTTCAGACCGTACCCTATCCCTTTCTTGGTCTCGATAAATCCTACCAAGCCCTGCTCTTCCAATTTTTTACGCAAACGAGCCACGTTAACTGAGAGGGTATTGTCATCAATGAAAAAGTCACTGTTCCAAAGTTCCCGCATCAAATCATCACGCGCTACGATGTTGCCTGCATGCTCAAACAAAACGCGTAAAATCTGGAATTCATTCTTGGTCAAATTCAACACTTGCCCTTGATAATGCAAATCCATGGATTTGGTATTGAGGATCACACCGGCATATTCCAGTAAACTCTCGTCTCGCCCAAACTCATAGGAACGACGTAGCAAGCCCTGAACCTTGGCTAGAAGAACCTGCTGGTCAAAAGGCTTGGTCACAAAGTCATCCGCCCCCATATTAATCGCCATGACGATATCCATAGCCTGATCTCTCGAAGACAGAAACATGATGGGCACCTTGGAAATCTTGCGAATCTCCTGACACCAGTGATAGCCATTAAACAAGGGTAAACCAATATCCATGAGGACCAGATGAGGCTCCGACTGGACAAAAAGACTCAAAACTTCCATAAAATCTTCTACCAGAACCACTTCAAATCCCCATTCAGAGAGCATTTTCCCGACCTGTTGACGAATAACCTGATCATCTTCTACTAGTAAAATCTTGTGCATGCGCTCCTCCTTTTCTATTATTATAACAGATTTTTCCATGCTAGCAGGCCTGAAACTGAATTTGAAAGAGCTTGTTTGTAGCCAACAAAGTGATGCAATCCTACTAGCTAATTTAAGGGAAATTTGATAAGATAAATAAAAAGAAAGGAGCACTTATGGCCAATATTTTTGACTACCTGAAAGATGTCGCATACGATTCCTTTTATGACCTTCCTTTAAATGAATTAGACATTCTAGCCTTAACAGAAACCACCTACCTCCCCTTTGATAATCTAGTATCCACAAGTCCTCAGCGACTTTTAGACTTGGCACCTCAGGTTCCAAGAGAGTCTAGCATGTTGACCAGCAAAAATCGACTCCAGCTATTGGATGAGCTATCTCAACACAAGCGCTTCAAAAATTGCAAACTCTCCTATTTTATCAACGAAATCGACCCTGAACTGCAAAAGCAATTTGCGGCTATGACCTACCGCCTCACTCTCGATACCTATCTGATTGTCTTTCGTGGGACAGATGACAGTATCATTGGCTGGAAGGAAGATTTCCACATGACCTATATGAAGGAAATTCCTTCTCAAAAGCACGCCCTATGCTATTTAGAAAACTTTTTTGTCCACCATCCTAGGAAAAAAGTCATTCTAGCTGGGCATTCCAAGGGAGGAAATCTAGCTATCTATGCGGCTAGTCAAATTGAGCAAAGCTTGCAAAATCAGATTACCGAAGTCTATACATTTGATGCGCCTGGTCTCCATCAAGAATTGACACAGACCGAAGGTTATCAAAGAATAATGGATAGAACCAAGGTCTTCATTCCACAAGGTTCCATCATCGGTAGGATGCTGGAAATTCCTGCCCACCAAATCATCGTTCAGAGTACTGCCTTAGGTGGCATCGCCCAGCACGATACCTTTAGTTGGCAGATTGAGGATAGACACTTCGTCCAACTGGATAAGACCAACAGCGATAGTCAACAAGTAAACACAACCTTCAAAGAATGGGTAGCGACAGTCCCTGACGAAGAACTTCAGCTCTACTTCGACCTCTTCTTTGGCACCATTCTTGATTCTGGTATTACATCTATCAATGACTTGTCTTCCTTAAAGGCTATCGAACACATTCGTCATCTCTTTGTCCAAGCTCAATCTCTCACTCCAGAAGAAAGGGAAACCATGGGACGCCTCACCCAGTTATTGATTGATACCCGTTACCAGGCCTGGAAAAATAGATAGTACTCTGGAAAATCAAATATATACAAAACAAAAGACCTAGAACACAGACTTTCATGTGCATTCTAGGTCTTTTAAAATGTACTTTATACTCAATGAAAATCAAAGAGCAAACTAGGAAACTAGCCACAGGCTGCTCAAAACACTGTTTTGAGGTTGTGGATAGAACTGACGAAGTCAGTCACATATATACGACAAGGCGACGTTGACGTGGTTTGAAGAGATTTTCGAAGAGTTTTATTACCAAATAATTCCTTTGTAGGCTATTAAAATGAGTGCTAATAGCAGGACATAAAAGGCAAGGAAAAGCCATTTCATTTTGACACAGAGAGCTACGTACTCCCGAATAAAAGCAGATGGTATGTAGTAGCCTGCCGTCCTACATCCGAGGCCATCTCCCTTCATTTTTAACTTACGAGCATAGGTACTTGTTCTAAAGACATGATAATCATTTGTTACAAAGAGGAATTGAGGTTTGGCTACCAGCTTCTCACCAAGTTCCTTAGAAAAGAGAAGGTTCTCGTAGGTAGTCCTTGATTGGTCCTCCAGGATAATCCCATCTTGGGGAACATCGGTCTCTTCAAGCAGATAGTTTGTAATAGCCTGCGCTTCAGAAATCTTCTCATCTCCTCCTTGACCACCACTAGCAATGATTTTGATATGAGGATTCTTAGAATTGTGGTAAGCTTCTACTGCCTTATCAATTCTCCTCTTTAGCAAAGGTGTTACCTTTTCTCCGTCTAACAAACCTGCACCATGAATGATAATAAAATCATAATGCTTCTTCTTAGGAATAAGGAGATACAAGATAGAGTACAGAATGAAAGCCACAAAAGCAAAACCAAAAATAAAGTAAGAATAAGCAATAAATGCAAATAAAATATTTAGAAAGTGATTGGTGTAAAATAATTCATATCGTCCTCCCAATCGAAATGACATCAAAGCAAAAAATAGCAAAATGACTATTCCAAGGAGCATGGAGAAATAATTAGCCTTTGAACGTCCCTCTCGCTTCAACAAAATGACCCCATTATAGATTAAAAAGATGCCACTTAGAAAAAGCAAAAAAGGAAGTAAAATAAAGGGAAATATAAAAAAAGCGAAATGAATCTTCTCATACCCATTTTGATAAAAAAGGTAGCCTAAATAAAAATAACTGGAAATGAGGGATAATAAGAATAATACTGGATTCCACAAACTTCTATTATCCTTCCAAAATGACACTATAAATGCTAATACAATTCCTATAACGAGATACATTTCTTCCTCCTTTTATGAGTTCATTTTATCATAATTATTCAAAGAAAAAAAGAGGGCATCTATCCCTCTCAATCCTTCATTTGACTCTCTGCGTCAGCCACGACTTGTTCTAGACTGGTCTGACCAAGTTCAGCCTCCATAGCCAGCTGGATTCTCTCCAATTTTTGATCCAAAACCTCATGAATATGAGCTCCGACTGGGCAATTTGGATTTGGATTGTCATGGAAACTGAATAGTTGGCCTGTCTTACCAAGACACTCAACCGCCTGATAAACATCTAAAAGACTAATATCTTTGAGGTCCTTGACAATCTCTGTTCCCCCTGTTCCGCGCGCTACTGAAATCAGCTCTGCCTTCTTCAACTGGGACAAGGTTTTTCTGATAATGACAGGATTGACCCCGACACTAGCAGCCAGAAAATCACTGGTCACCTTGCTTTCCTTCCCCTTGAGGGCAATAATTATCAGCATATGAGTCGCAATGGTAAATCTACTTGGAATTTGCATGCTCTTCTCCTTTTTACGAGGCTGCCCTGCCTCTACTCTTCTTTTTCTTTTATTATACCCTTTTTGGTTGTAATGTCAATCGTTACCACTTTTTAACCAGTCATCTAATTCCCTATCATAGCCCTCTTTCTGCGCCAATTCTCTCAGAAATTCCTGATTATGAGTATGGTGGATACCATTGACCAGACTTTCATAATAAACCTCAAAATAGGGTAGTTTTAGATCTTTAGCTAGCTGCAATTCAGCTGCCACATCGTAGTCCACCCGTCGAAAGTCCATATCTACCAAGCCCTGGTCATCAAATTCCAAAATCATATACTGGGCCCGCAAGTCCTTCCGCAACTGGGCATCTAGAAAGAAAGGCTGCCCAATCGAACCCGGATTGACAATCAATTGCCCACCAGTCCCGTAACGAAGCAACTGCTGGTGAATATGACCATAAACAGCTATATCGCAGGACGGATTGGTTACCAAGCGGTCAAAATCCTCTTGCGCTCCAGTATGAATCAACTCACGACCCCAGTTCTTATCAGGCAAATGATGGCTAATTCCCACTGTCAAATCACCAAACTGACGATGGATCTGAAGAGGTTGATTGTGAAGCAATTCAATTTCTTCTAGGGAAATTTCCTCTAAAACATACTGGCACTGGCGCAAGAGATAACGTTGGCTGGGACGAGTACTATCCAGTTCCTTGCGGACACCGTGCCACAGACTGTCTTCCCAGTTTCCCAAAACTCTAGCCGTAATCGGTAGTTCAACCAACAAGTCCAAAATCCTTCTACGCCCTGTCCCTGGCATGAGAATATCTCCTAAAAGCCAGTATTCATCCACTCCTAACTGCCGTGCATCTGCCAAAACAGCCTCCAAGGCGGTGGTATTTCCATGAATATCTGAAAGAAGAGCTATTTTTGTCATATTTATCTCCTCGTTTTTTCTCTTGCAATAAGTATAACATAAAAAGTCACAGCTAGAGAAATCTAGCTTTTTTTGATATACTAGATAAAGATATTAGACAAGAGGAAGCGAATGACCCCGAATAAAGAAGATTATCTAAAATGTATTTATGAAATCGGCATAGACCTGCATAAAATTACCAACAAGGAAATTGCTGCCCGCATGCAAGTCTCTCCCCCTGCCGTAACTGAAATGATTAAACGGATGAAGAGTGAAAATCTCATCCTTAAGGACAAGGAATGTGGCTATCTACTGACTGACCTAGGGCTTAAACTGGTCTCAGAACTCTACCGCAAACACCGCTTGATTGAAGTTTTTCTAGTCCATCATTTAGACTATACGAGTGACCAGATTCACGAGGAAGCTGAGGTCTTGGAACACACTGTCTCTGACCTCTTCGTGGAAAGACTGGATAAACTGCTAGGTTTCCCTAAAACCTGTCCCCACGGAGGAACCATTCCAGCCAAGGGAGAACTCTTAGTTGAAATCAATAACCTGCCCCTTGCGGATATCAAGGAAGCTGGCTCCTACCGTCTGACTCGGGTGCACGATAGTTTTGACATTCTCCATTATCTGGACAAGCACTCGCTTCACATCGGTGATCCTCTCCAAGTCAAGCAGTTTGATGGCTTCAGCAATACCTTCACTATCCTCACTAAAAATGAAGATTTACAAGTGAATATGGACATTGCCAAACAACTCTATGTCGAGAAAATCAACTAATTTCTCAAGTCCCCCACTAACCCTGAAAGTTTAATTTTCAGGGTTTTATTTCTATCATTTGATTTTGCTTTTATTTTATTATAAAATCGATGTAAAAAACAAGAAAGATACCTTAAACTATGAAAAAATCACTAAAAATTTTTGCGACATCTAAATGGTTTGACCTCTTCGGAGTTGCTTTGGTCGTTGGAATTGCGATCGCATCTGGCTATCTTAACTCCCGTCTCGACAAATTCGTAGACTGGGGACCATGGACAGCTCTTGTTCCCTTTGGATTCATTTCCGTAACCAATGTTGGAATTTCCATGTTGTCCACTCGTTTCACGGGAAAATTAAGCAAATGGGGAAATTACTTTGGTATTGTTAATACGATTTTGTCCGGCACCATTGATTATATCCTGGGAAATAAGGCGGCCATCATTACCTATCCTGTCACCTTCCTCATTTATACCTTTGCTATTAAGAAATGGGAAGCTTCGCAAGAAGGTAGACCCAACCAAATGAGCCAAAAACAGTTAAAATTGGCGGCCATCATCATTTCCATCATCGCCTTCCTCTTTGCCTTTGTGACAAACTATATCGGCTATGGAGGAAAGATGAATCTCCTTGCCTACGTAACAACTATTGCCTTTGCACTGTCCCTCATTGCAAATGCTTTTAACGCATTGAAACTAACAACTCAGTGGGGCTTTTGGTTGATTTACAATTTCGTTCAGCTGACAAAAGCTGGTATTCAAGGAAACTTCGCCAATATCGGTAAATACATCTTTTATATCCTCAATGCAATCGGAGCTTTATTTGTCTGGAATGATGAAGAAGTTAGATAATAGAAGGAAACTTAAATAAAAAAGCAAGTCGACTTAATAGAATCTCCTTACTAAAATTTTTTATCATTTTAGTTGTATCTCCCATTCGTTTGGAGTAAAATGAAGCTAGATAAAAGAGGGAGGTCTTGTCATGAGAAAACTCTATAGAATCCATTTTACAACAATTGCAGTCATCGATTTGCTACTATTCGCATTTTTTAGCAAAAGACCCGAGACATCTTTGGAGTGGCTCTTGCTCTCTGGTTTTATTTTCCTCCTTACTCAAGGACTCCTGTTATTTCGCTTGGTTGTCCGACTCAAACATCAATTCGCTGAGATTTATCCTCAAATCAATAAAAAGATTCGCTTCTACTATTTAGGGATTCTCTCCATTGATTTTCTATTTTTTGTCCTTTTAACCTTCGTTAGTTCTCAGCGTTTTCTCTCTCTTATGCCAATCATCACTGCTTGCCATTCTACTTTATATTATATGACGGCCGACTACCTAAGAGACAACTATCCAGACTTTTACGACAAACATATCTCTTTATGGGAGTGTCTCTAAGGAAAAGGAGGGGTTATCATGAAAAAAATCATCTTCATCAAAACCACTCAACTCCTTGTCATTGATGGAATCATGCTGGCATTTTTGACATTTAAAGGGGGGCTTACTTGGGACTGGATTTTGATTTATAGCGGTTGGCTCATTTTCTTTCATCCTGTGCTATTGACCTATCTTTCAAACCAACTTTGTGACCACTTTAGTCACCTCTATTCCCAGATTAGACCAAGATTCTGGCGTTTTGCCTTACAAATCCTTCTATGGGATAGCCTGATCATTCTCTCCTTGATATGTTTGAGTGGTGTGCCACTTTTCCTTCAGGGAACTCTCCTAACCCTAGGACACCTCATCCCTTCCTATCGCACCTGCCAAAGCCTGAAAAGAAACTTCCCCCAAGCATATCAAGAACCGATTGCATTTTGGAGTATTTTATGATAGATGAGAAAAACCAAGCCGGCTGGGCTTGGTCTTTCTTATCTATTTTTAGTATCTAGGATAATGGTAACTGGTCCGTCATTGACCAGCTCAACCTGCATATCAGCTCCAAAGATGCCTGTCTGAACGGGCACTTCTTGCGCTAATTTTTGATTGAAATCATCATAGAAGTCTGATGCCATATCAGGCTTGGCTGCCCCTGTAAAGGCTGGACGATTGCCTTTCTTAGTATCCGCAAAGAGGGTAAACTGAGAAATAGAGAGGATTTCTCCTTCAATATCTTTGACAGAGAGGTTCATCTTGCCTTCTGCGTCTGAAAAAATCCGCATATTGACCAGTTTTCTCACAGCATAGTCCAAATCTTCCTCTTGGTCCTCTGGTCCAACACCAACCAGCAATAAGAGCCCCTGATTGATTTTCCCCTGAACCTGACCTTCGATACTCACTTGGGCTTTTGTAACCCGTTGGATAATGATTTTCATAATAGCCTTTCTAGTAAGAGCTAGGACAATTAGCCATTGGTTCGTTTAACAGAGTAAACTTCTGGCACACTCTTAATCTTGTCCACGACCGTAGTCAGCGTCGAGAGGTTGGCAATGCCGAAGGATACATGGATATTAGCAAACTTCATATCCTTGGTTGGTTGAGCGTTGACTGTTGATATATTCTTGGTTGTGTTTGAAAGAACTTGCAGTACATCATTCAACAGTCCTGTACGGTTGAGACCATAGATATCGATATGAGCTACATACTCCTTATTTGAGTTTGAATACTGATCTTCCCACTCCACATCAAGGAGACGTTGCTCGTAGTTTTCTTGGGCACGCAGGTTCATACAGTCCACACGGTGAATAGCTACACCACGACCCTTGGTAATGTAGCCGACAATATCGTCACCAGGAACAGGATTACAACACTTGGCAATCCGCACTAGGAGACCTGAGGCACCTTCAATGACCACTCCACCCTCATGCTTAACCTTGAGGGTTTCTTTGTTTTCAACCTTGATCTCGCCACCTTTGACAAGCTCTTCTGCTTCCGCCTTGGCCTTAGCACGTTCTTCCTCACGACGTTCCTTTTCAGTCAGACGGTTAAAGACAGTAATAGCTCCAATTTCTCCAAAACCAATAGCCGCAAAGAGGGACTCTTCTGTCTTGTAGCTGGTCTTTTGCAGAACTTGGTCCATATGACGCTTGTCCATGAATTTATTGGCCACATAGCCGTTTTCTTGGAACTGAGCCATCAACATTTCACGACCCTTATTGATAGACAATTCCTTATCTTGGTTTTTAAAGAACTGACGAATCTTGTTGCGGGCCTTGCTGGTCTTGACCATGTTAAGCCAATCACGGCTTGGCCCAAAGGAGTTCGGGTTGGTGACAATTTCAACCTGATCCCCTGTCTTGAGCTTGGTTGTCAGAGGAACCATACGGCCATTGACCTTGGCACCCGTCGCTTTTTCACCGACCTTTGTATGGATTTCGTAGGCAAAGTCAATCGGTCCTGAATCTTTGGGAAGGGAACGAACAGCTCCATCTGGAGTAAAGACATAAATCTCCTCAGCCAGATAGTTTTCCTTAACTGAATCCACAAATTCCTTGGCATCATCAGCCTGGTCTTGGAGCTCCATCATCTCCTTGATCCAGTTCATCCCAATAGCTGATTCCTTGCTGTTAACTTGCCCCTTGATGCCCTTCTTATAAGCCCAGTGAGCCGCAACCCCGTACTCAGCCACCTCGTGCATTTCTTTAGTCCGAATCTGGAACTCGATTGGCCCTTTTGGCCCATAGACAGTCGTATGGATAGACTGATAACCATTGGCCTTGCGGTTAGCGATATAGTCTTTAAAGCGACCAGGCATGGGTTTCCAAAGCTCATGCACGTAACCAAGCATGGCATAGACATCACTTTGGGTATCTAAAATACAGCGAATGGCAATCAGGTCATAGATTTCCTCAAACCGTTTTCTCTTATCCTGCATTTTGCGGAAAATCGAGTAAATATGCTTGGGACGACCGTAAATCTTCCCTTTCAAGTGACGATCCGTCGTATAGTCTTCTAGTTTCGTAACTACCTCATCCACCAAGGCTTCACGCTCTCTGCGCTTTTCCTTCATCATATGGGTAATCTTGTAAAACTCCGTTGGGTTGAGATAACGAAAAGATAGGTCTTCCAATTCCCATTTGACGCTAGAAATCCCCAGACGGTGGGCAAGTGGAGCATAGATTTCCATGGTTTCTTTGGAAATACGCTCCTGCTTGTCTTTTCGAAGATGTTTAAGCGTCCGCATATTGTGCAAGCGGTCAGACAGTTTAACCAAGATAACGCGGATGTCCTCAGACATGGCCATGAGCATCTTGCGATGATTTTCTGCCAACTGCTCTTCGTGAGACTTGTATTTGACCTTACCAAGCTTGGTAACCCCATCTACGATTACCCGCACATCAGGACCAAACTCTCTTTCCAAATCGTCCAAGGTCGCATCTGTATCTTCCACCACGTCATGCAGGAAACCACAAGCTACCGTTACAGCATCCAACTTGAGCTTAGCTAAAATACCTGCCACTTGGATGGGGTGAATGATATAAGGCTCACCTGATTGGCGATATTGACCACAATGGCAATCCACCGCATAGACCAAGGCCTTATGGACAAAAGCCACATCCTCTTCCGATAAATATTTCTGTGTTAAAGCGACAACTTCATCGCCTGTTAAATTCACTTCTTTTGGCATCTCTACTCTCCAATTCTTCCTACCATTTTATCACTTTTTTAAGAATATGAAAACTAGAAAAAGAGGATTCTGAAGCTATTCAATTTGTTGGGACGGATGATAGAATAAGATTCAAACTTAAAAAATAAAATTATCTGATTTTCATCTAACTTTTTTGAAATATAGTCTACGCTAAAAGTTAGTGAAATAAAAATCTTTTCTTCTGTTTAAATAAGAAAAGGTTTGATATTTTGGTAATTTTCTGATTTTTTTAGTGTATAATGGTAATAAGAACAGTATTTTACGATAATTACTGAATTTTCATCTCTCTAGAAAGGTATCTCACATGAAATCACACAAAAGACTGACACTTTTAGCCTTAGCTGTTCTTGGACTAACAAATCAAGTCGTTTTGGCTGATGATACGAGTCATTCTACTACTACCCCTATGACTAGTTCAATCAGTAGCTCAACAAATACTTCCACTAGTCATTCTACTAACAGTTCTACAAATACTTCTGCTAGTAGCTCTCAAGCTAGTGCAGAAACTTCGACAAGTACAGCTAGTTCAAGTGAACAAGAAAGTAAACCTTCTCTTTCTAGGGAAACCCAACATAATCAACCTATACAAACTGGCTGGGTAAAAGAGGGGAACAAGTGGACTTTTTATAGTCAAACTGGTGTCAAATTTACAGATACCCTCTATGATGGTTATCTCTTTGATAGTCATGGCTACTTGCTTGAAAACAGCTGGTACCAAATGGGCAATAATTGGTACTATATCAATAGTTCAGGTAAATATTTATCCAACCAATGGAGCCAAATCAATGGCAAGTGGTATGCTTTTGATGGCTATGGTAGAATGTTGGCCAATATCTGGAAAGGCGATTACTACCTCAAATCCAGTGGTGCTATGGCAGATAAGGAATGGGTCTACGACCAAAGCTACTCTAGTTGGTTTTACCTAAAATCTGGCGGACGCTATGCCCAAAAACAATGGATTGGTTCCTACTATCTTAAATCTGGTGGCTACATGGCCCATAAGGAATGGATTTACGACCCAGACTATCAAGCTTGGTACTATCTTAAGGATGATGGTGTGTATGTTACAGGAACCTATGCTGTGGATGGTAAAAACCAGCTCTTCCAAGGGAATGGAAAATGGGTTCGTGAATTAGCACAAGGTTTTCAAAAAGGACATTACTCTAAAACTATCTTTCTCGATCCAGGTCACGGTGGTAAGGATCGCGGGGCTTATTACTATGGCATAGCTGAAAAAGAATTGAACCTACAGGTTTATCGTAAGCTACGTAAACAACTAGAAGGACTCGGCTATACCGTTCTCACCTCTCGAGATAGTGATATAGACGTTGATTTTATTACCGAGCGTTCTCGTATGGTCAACAAGACCAATGCTGACTTTTTCATCAGCCTTCATTTCAATGCAAAAGGGAATGATACAACCGTTAATCTGGGTATCCAGACCTATTCTTACAAGGATGAACCTGGTTTCCCTAGCAAGATTAACAAGGATTGGCACAACAATCCTGAACGGATGAGTGAAAGTAATCGTCTCGCAGCCGATATCCATTCTTCACTGCTAGCTGAAACTGGAGCTAGAGATGCTGGGCTCTTGCAAGCAACCTTTGCTGTTCTACGTGAAACAGCTAAACCAGCTGTTTTGCTAGAGATGGGATATATGGATAATCCAGAAGAAAACCAAAAAATCCGCAGCAGTGACTACCAAGATAAACTAGTTGAAGGGATTATCAAGGGAATCCAAAAATATTATGCTGGTAATTAAAACAGCTTAAGCCTCGAACTCATTCGGGGCTTATTTTTTATCTAAATCTAGTTCTTCTTTCTAGACCTATTTCCCTTTTCAGCTTATTCTTCCTAACTGTGCTATACTTAATTTATACTCAATGAAAATCAAAGAGCAAACTAGGAAACTAGCCGCAGGTTGCTCAAAGCACCGCTTTGAGGTTGCAGATAAAGTTGACGCGGTTTGAAGAGATTTTCGAAGAGTATTAGTACATTCTTTGAGATTGGAGTCAATATGAAAATCCATAAAACCGTCAATCCTGTTGCCTATGAAAATACCTATTACCTAGAAGGTAAAAAACACCTCATCGTTGTCGATCCTGGTAGCCATTGGGAAGCCATTCGTCAAACCATCGAGAACATCAACAAACCAATCTGCGCCATTCTATTGACCCACGCCCATTATGACCATATCATGAGTCTGGACTTGGTGCGCGAAACTTTTGGCAATCCTCCTGTCTATATCGCAGAGAGTGAAGCCAGCTGGCTCTATACTCCTGTCGACAATCTCTCTGGCCTCCCTCGCCACGATGATATGGCAGATGTGGTCGCAAAACCTGCAGAACACACTTTTGTCTTTCACGAAGAATACCAACTGGAGGAATTTCGTTTCACTGTCTTGCCAACACCAGGACATTCTATCGGTGGTGTTTCTATCGTCTTTCCTGATGCTCACCTAGTCTTGACAGGTGATGCTCTTTTCCGTGAAACAATCGGACGGACCGACCTTCCAACTGGTAGTATGGAACAACTCCTCCATAGTATCCAGACTCAACTCTTCACCCTCCCTAACTACGATGTCTATCCAGGGCATGGACCAGCTACTACTATTGCTCACGAAAAAACCTTCAATCCTTTTTTCTAGCAAGTTAAAACCCAAGGACAAAAATCCTTGGGTTTTGTTTTACCAAATAATCACGCGGTCTTCTGGTGAACGCCACATACCGTCGCCTTCTTTGACATCATAGGTTGTAAAGAAATCATCGAAGTTTGGTACTTGCACATTGACACGAAGTTTAGCTGGTGCGTGCACATCAACGCTAGCCAAAAGTTTCATAAATTCTGGACGACCTTTCATGCGCCAGATACGACCGAAGTTGTAGAAGAATTCTTCTGCCGAGAAGTCTGGTTCTCTCTTAGCTGCTTCAAGCGCCGCAGCGATTCCTCCCAAGTCAGCCACGTTTTCTGATACAGTCAATTTACCGTTGATGGTTGCACCATAAGAATCCTGTCCATCAAACTGGTCAATAACTTTTTGTGTTTTCTCCTTGAAGGCAGCATAGTCACTCTCTGTCCACCAATCCTTGAGGCTACCATTTTCATCAAAGGAAGCTCCGTTGGTATCAAAGGCGTGGGAAATTTCATGAGCAATAACTGCCCCAATACCCCCGTAGTTAGCAGAAGATGACTGATGCAAGTCATAGAAAGGTGCTTGCAAAATGGCCGCTGGGAAGACAATTAGGTTCTTCTGTGGATTGTAGTAAGCATTGACCATATGAGCAGGCATGCCCCACTCCTTGTAGTCTACAGGTTGGTTCCACTTGCTCCAACTGTGCTTGATTTCCACACGCGCAAAGGCTAGAGCATTGTCAAAAAGACTAGCAGTCTCATCCACTACCTTGTCCTTGTAGCGTTCTGGCAATTCTTCTGGGTAACCAATATAAGGCTTGATGACATTGAGTTTGACGATGGCCTTGTCACGAGTTTCTGGAGTCAACCAGTCATTTTTAGCCAAGCGTTCCTTATAGACATCAATCATAGTTGCCACTTTTTTCTCTACATCTGCCTTAGCCTCTGGAGAGAATTTTTCATGGGCATACCAAAGACCTAAGGCTTGTTTGAAAGGACCTTGTGCTAGTTGATAAGCTGCCTTGACCTTGTCTTTGGCTTCTGGAACTCCTGAAAGCGCACGGCTATAGGCACCTGACAAGACACGGATTTCTTCTGTTAAATAGCTGGTTGAAAGATTGACAACACTCAAAATTAAGGTTGCCTTGAGGAGAGGCCAAGCTTCTTCACTATAGAATTGCTCTGCTGCTTGCCAGAAACGTTCCTCGTCTACGATAACCTTGTCTGGCACTTGTCCAAGAACTGCTTGGAAGAAGTCATCCAAAGGTAGGGCAGGCGCGAATTTTTTGAAATCTTCATAAGAATATGGATGGTAGAGTTTAGCATACTCTGAACTTTCTTCATTAGAGAGCACTACTGCCGCCACGCGACGGTCCAATTCTAGTCTTTTCTCCAGCAAGTCTTCAATTTCTTCATCAGAGAAATCATAAGCCTTGAGAAGATTTGCGCTAGTTTCTTTCCAAAGAGTCAAGAGCTCTTCGCGTTGAGGATGGTCTTCAGCATAGTAAGTCGTATCTGGCAGAATCGTGCTTGGAGCGCTAGCCCATAAAACGTTGATTCTGGCATCCATAAAGTCTGGCGATACACCAAAAGGAAGGAAGTTTGGTTTTCCAGCAAGTTCAAACTCTGCTAGTCTAGCTGTAAAATCTGCAAAAGTCTCCAATTCTTGGAATTCTTTAAGAAGTGGTAAGACAGGTTTGATACCGTCAGCTTCTCTCTTGTCAAAATCACGAACTAGGTGGTGGTATTTGACAAAGTTTGCCAAGATAGCATCCTCAGGCACCTCTTCACCTGCCAACCACTTGTCTGTTGTCGCCAGCATCAGGTCTTCAATTTCCTGATCTAAATCAACAAAACCTCCCGTTTGAGACTTATCTGCTGGGATTTCAGCTGTCTGTTGCCATTCTCCATTGATTGCATCATAAAAATCGTCTTGATAACGTATCGTCTTGTTCTCGCTTTCATTTGTACTTGTTTTTAGCTTAACAAAAATTACCTTGGAATGCAATTAAAAATGAACTTTCCTTTTCTATCATTTTTCAGTTATTATTTTAATTTTTTCAAAAATTAACTTGACTTAATTTTTTTTTTAAGGTATATTAAGAGACAGGAGGAATACAACTGTATGATACGTATCGAAAACCTCAGTGTCTCCTACAAAGAAACGTTGGCACTTAAGGATATTTCACTAGTGCTCCAAGGACCAACAATTACTGGAATCATTGGTCCTAACGGTGCTGGAAAATCAACACTTTTAAAAGGGATGCTGGGAATTATCCCACATCAAGGTCAGGCATTTCTCGATGACAAGGAAGTTAAAAAGTCCTTACATCGAATTGCCTATGTCGAACAAAAAATCAATATCGACTACAACTTTCCCATCAAGGTCAAGGAATGTGTCTCACTAGGACTCTATCCATCGATCCCACTCTTCCGAGCTTTAAAAGTCAAACATTGGAAGAAAGTGCAAGAAGCCCTTGAAATCGTCGGCCTAGCTGACTACGCTGAACGTCAGATCAGTCAACTGTCTGGAGGTCAATTCCAGCGAGTCTTGATTGCCAGATGTTTGGTTCAGGAAGCCGATTATATCCTCTTGGATGAACCTTTTGTTGGGATTGACTCAGTCAGTGAGGAAATCATCATGAATACGCTGAGAGATCTGAAAAAAGCTGGAAAGACGGTTCTCATCGTCCACCACGACCTCAGCAAGGTTCCCCACTACTTCGATCAAGTCTTGCTTGTCAATCGAGAAGTGATTGCCTTTGGTCCAACCAAAGAAACCTTTACCGAAGCCAATCTCAAAGAAGCTTACGGTAATCGACTATTTTTCAATGGAGGTGACCTATGATTGCAGAATTTATCGATGGATTGCAAAAATTCCATTTCTTACAAAATGCCTTGATAACAGCTATTGTCATCGGGGTCGTAGCTGGAGCTGTGGGATGTTTCATCATCCTACGCGGGATGTCACTCATGGGAGATGCCATTTCACATGCTGTCTTACCAGGTGTAGCCCTCTCCTTCATCTTGGGCCTTGACTTCTTTATCGGAGCCATTGTCTTTGGACTGCTAGCTGCCATCATCATTACCTACATCAAGGGGAACTCGATTATCAAAAGCGATACCGCCATCGGCATTACCTTTTCTTCTTTCTTAGCCCTCGGTATCATCTTGATTAGTGTCGCTAAAAGTTCAACTGACCTTTTCCATATCCTTTTCGGAAATATCCTGGCCGTCCAAGATACAGATATGTTTATTACTATGGGTGTAGGGGCAGCCATTCTCTTGTTAATCTGGATTTTCTTCAAGCAACTCTTGATAACATCCTTTGATGAACTCTTGGCTAAAGCCATGGGAATGCCTGTCAATTTCTATCACTACTTACTCATGGTACTCCTAACTCTCGTGTCTGTGACAGCCATGCAAAGTGTCGGAACTATCCTGATTGTAGCCATGCTGATTACCCCAGCTGCAACTGCTTATCTCTATGCTAATAGCCTGAAAAGCATGATTTTCCTTTCCTCAACCTTTGGAGCTACAGCTTCAGTTTTGGGACTCTTTATCGGCTATAGCTTTAACGTTGCAGCAGGTTCTAGTATCGTGCTTACAGCCGCTAGTTTCTTTCTCATTAGCTTCTTTATCGCTCCAAAACAACGATATTTGAAACTGAAAAATAAACATTTGTTAAAATAAGGGGCAAAACCCCAATAAATTGGAGGATCTAATGAAAAAATTAGGTACATTACTCGTTCTTTTTCTTTCTGTCATTGCTCTTGTAGCATGTGCTAGCGGAAAAAAAGATGCAGCTTCTGGTCAAAAACTAAAAGTTGTTGCTACAAACTCAATCATCGCTGATATTACTAAAAATATTGCTGGTGATAAGATTGATCTTCACAGTATCGTTCCTGTTGGTCAAGACCCACACGAATACGAACCACTCCCTGAAGACGTTAAGAAAACTTCTCAAGCTGATTTGATTTTCTATAATGGTATCAACCTTGAAACAGGTGGCAATGCTTGGTTTACAAAATTGGTAGAAAATGCTAAGAAAACTGAAAACAAAGACTACTTTGCAGTCAGCGAAGGCGTTGATGTTATCTACCTTGAAGGTCAAAACGAAAAAGGCAAAGAAGATCCACACGCTTGGCTTAACCTTGAAAACGGGATTATTTTTGCTAAGAATATCGCAAAACAATTGAGCGCTAAAGACCCTAGCAACAAGGAATTCTACGAAAAAAATCTCAAAGAATATACTGATAAGCTAGACAAACTTGACAAGGAAGCTAAAGAGAAATTTAACAACATCCCTGCTGAGAAGAAATTGATCGTAACCAGCGAAGGATGCTTCAAATACTTCTCTAAAGCCTACGGTGTCCCAAGTGCCTATATCTGGGAAATCAACACTGAAGAAGAAGGAACACCTGACCAAATCAAGACCTTGGTTGAAAAACTTCGCCAAACAAAAGTTCCTTCACTCTTTGTAGAATCAAGTGTGGATGACCGTCCAATGAAGACTGTTTCACAAGACACAAACATCCCAATCTACGCACAAATCTTTACTGACTCTATCGCAGAACAAGGTAAAGAAGGCGACAGCTACTACAACATGATGAAATACAACCTTGACAAGATTGCTGAAGGATTGGCAAAATAATACTCTTTGATTTTCGAAGAGTATAAGCCTCTGAAAAACGTCATTCTCACACGTGAGATGACGTTTTTTCTATGCCCACATTTCCAGTCAAATCACTGGAAAATTCCGACTGTTTCAGCTAAAATGGAAGAAAAAAGATTGGAGTATCTTATGGTAACTTTCCTCGGAAATCCTGTGAGCTTTACAGGTAAACAACTACAAGTCGGCGACAAGGCACTTGATTTTTCACTCACTACAACAGACCTTTCTAAAAAATCTCTGGCTGATTTTGATGGCAAGAAAAAAGTCTTGAGTGTCGTGCCTTCTATCGATACAGGCATCTGCTCAACTCAAACGCGTCGTTTTAACCAAGAACTGGCTGGACTGGACAATACGGTCGTATTGACTGTTTCCATGGACCTACCCTTTGCCCAAAAACGTTGGTGTGGTGCTGAAGGCATTGAAAATGCCATCATGCTCTCAGACTATTTCGACCATTCCTTTGGACGTGACTACGCCCTCTTAATCAATGAATGGCACCTATTGGCACGCGCAGTCTTTGTCCTCGATACTGACAATACGATTCGCTACGTTGAATATGTGGACAATATCAACTCAGAACCAAACTTCGAAGCCGCAATTGCAGCAGCTAAAGCCCTATAGAAAAAATCCTCTGTCACAAAGAGTTTCCTGCTCTTTGAAACGGAGGATTTTTGTTTACGAGTAAATATAAGTTTAAGCTGCTAAAAACAACTAGCTTACTCTACGGATTTCAAGGCTTCAAGCATATCAACCTTTCTCAGATGATAATTGACAAAGAAACCAAGCAAGGTCAAAATGATGCTTACTGCTGCCACTGGAATTACATAGACTTCCCAGCCTACCTGCGGATAAAAGAGAATAGTCGCAGGTGAAATCATTTGAATCAAAAATTGGTGTAAATAGAAACCAGCTACTAGACCAAGGACAATTCCCACAAGGGACAGCACAATCGTCTCACGGTAAATGTAGAGAGTGACTTCATTGTTATGAAAACCGAGAACCTTGATAGTGGAGAGTTCACGGATTCTCTCAGCTACGTTAATGTTGGTTAGATTGTAAAGGATAACAATAGCCAACAGAACCGACACGATGACCAAGATGGTCATGGTCTGATTGAGTGAACTTGCGACCGAGTCAAAGAGCCGAATGGCTGAAGCATTCTGGACAACGCTGGACACCGCAGCTTGATTCATAAGCAAGCCGGCCTGTCTTTCGATACTAGGAGCACTGGTATCCCTTAGCGAGACCAGATAAGTGTTGGCTTGAGGTAGCTGTCCGTAAATTTGCTCATAGCTAGCCTGACTCATATAAATAAAGTGACCAACGTAGTTCTCAGCAATAGCAGCGACCTTTAGTTCCTTACCTTCAATTTCTAGAGTCTGCCCAACCTTGACACCTGCCAGCTGGGCAAGTTTAGCTGTAATAACGACGCCATCTTTTAATGTCATCTCCTGCTGATGATTTTGCAGATGAATAAAGGGAGTCAAATCCTCCTTCTCTGTCATCATAAGGGTAATTGTCTGAAGACCAGCCTTACCTTTGAAATCCTTGTCTAGCGTTTTTGAATAGATTTTCTGGTAGGCTTTAATGTCCTGCCCCTTCAACACTTCTTCTAGATTTGCCTTGTCCTGATTGGTCGCACTAGGATTTTCAGAGACAATCATCTGATACTGTTGGATTTGTTGAAACTGTCTAGACGGAACTCCTGCTACAGAGGATTGGATTCCCAAACCTGCAAAGAGCAGAGCGACTGAACCTACCACACCAAAGATCGTCATCAACATCCGCTGCTTATAACGGAAAATATTGCGGGCTGTTACCTTATGGGTAAAACTGAGACGACGCCAGATAAAACCGATGCGCTCTAGTAAGATTTTAGCTCCTTTAACAGGAGGTTTAGGCAGTAAAAGCTGGGCTGCTTCGTCATGAAGTTCCCTACGAGCTACCAAGTAGGCTGGTAACACACTCGCCAACCAACTCAAGACAAGAGCCAGAAAGCTATAGGTCCAATAGAACTGAATCTGAGTTTCTCCCACCACCATGCCTTTTGTAATGACACTTGAAATCACACTGGCTAGCAAATAATGACCAAGTATACTACCTAGAGCTGTTCCTAGAGTACCAGCTACTAGACCGTAGAGGAGAAACTTGGCGATAATATCCTTACTGCGATAGCCCAAGGCCTTAAAAATCCCTGCATGAGTTCGCTCTTCATCCACAAAGCGAGTCATGGTTGTAAAGGTCACCATGGCTGCAACAGCATAAAGCACTACAGGAAAGATATTGCCCACTGCCCGAATACTGGCTGTAGCATTGCTATACATGAGATAGCCCTGACCACCAGGCATGGTCTGACGATTATAGACTTGATACTTGGGCTCAGCTAAATCATCCAAGATTTGCTGATGTTTTTCTAATTTTTCCTTTTCTTGGGCTAGATTTTGTTCAGCCTGCTTTAGTTTGTCCTCTTCCTCGCTCAATTCCTGCTTAGCTTGGGTAAGTTGAGCACTAGCCTGCTCTCTCTGAACTTGAGGAAGCAAGGCTAGTTGACTTTCCTGAGCCTGTAAACGAGCTTGAGCAGTTGCTAAACGACGCTTGCCTTCCTGCAAATTAGTCTCAGCCTTGTCAAGTGTCTCTTGACCTTTGTCTAGAGACTCTTGTCCTTCTTTTTTCAAGAGTTGCAGACGTGCCTTGCCATTATCTGACAAAGCTTGTTCAAGGTCTTCCTGATGTTGCTTGGATTTTTCTTCATAAGCTACTGAAAAAGCATTTAAGCCTGCTAAATCTTGATATTTTAAACGAGCTATATTGTAGACTTTCTGATCAAACTGACTAGGTAAAATGACCCCGTAGGCTGTCAGAGTCCCACTTCCACTTCCTGCGTAGCCCATATCTCGCTGGGAGAGGATTTCAGCTGAATCTACAAAACCAGTAATGGTATAAGTATGATCTTTTAAAGAGGAATGACCCTCTTCTTTTTCTTTAAAACTAATCTCCTGTCCCACGCTGTATTGGCCTTGCAAATGAGTGGCCAAAGCGATTTCCTTGTCTGACTGAGGAAGTCGTCCCTCTCTTAGCTGAAAGGTAGAAATTCGCTCTGGTTTGGAGTACAGTCGAATGGCATCCTGCCCATTCTCCATAGTCACATCTGTCAAATAGCCAAACTCAACCTCTGCGCCCTCTATCTGTTCTAGTTCTTCTTGATCTGTTTGATCCAAACCATAATTAGACATAACTGCCAAATCCAAGGTTTGAGCAGTTGTTAAATAAGCATTAGCTGTCGCCTCCATGTTGGGACTGGTTACTTTGAGACCTACTAGGGCTAGAGACCCCAACATCATCAAGGTCAAGATGGATAAAAAACGCCCCTTGGAGCCTGTGAAGGACTGAATTAAGTCCTTCCAATAAGTTTTTCGCTTAATCATGCTAGTACTCCAAACTGTCAATATCCTGAGGATGCTGGTTAATCACCACATCCTTGACACTGGCATCATGCATATGAATCACGCGATCAGCAATGGGGACCAAAGCTCCATTGTGAGTCACGATAATCACTGTTGCCCCTTTTTGACGAGACATATCTTGGAGAATTTTCAAAACCTGCTTGCCCGTCTGATAATCCAAGGCTCCAGTCGGTTCGTCACAAAGGAGGATTTTAGGATTTTTGGCTACCGCGCGTGCAATGGAGACTCGCTGTTGCTCCCCTCCAGACAGCTGGGCTGGAAAGTTATTGAGACGATGAGCCAGACCTACATCTGTCAAAACCTGCCCAGGATTCAAGGCATCTGTCACGATTTCTGAGGCCAACTCCACATTTTCCTTAGCGGTTAGATTGGAAACTAGATTATAAAACTGAAAAACAAAGCCGACATCATTGCGGCGGTAATTGGTACGCTGGTGGGAACTATAGTCTGCAATATTGGCACCATCAATCCAGATTTCCCCTTCATCATTAGTATCCATCCCCCCAAGAAGGTTAAGAACCGTTGACTTGCCTGCACCAGATGCACCTAGAATAATAACCAATTCTCCCTTTTCAATCTCAAAATTCACATCACGATTAGCCACAATCTCCGTGTCCCCAACCTGATAACGCTTGTAACAGTGTTTCATCTCAATATAAGCCATTAGTGCTACCCTCTCTTAAACAAATTACTTCCTATTACCATTATAACGCTTTTTCAACTAGTTGGAAACTGCTTACATTCTCAAATCCTTATTAAAAGGCAGTCTCAAACTACTGCCTTCTATCACCTTCTTAAAAATAAAATTGAACCAGATCGCCTTCTGCTGTTGCCACCGAAATACAATCTTTCCCCATGCATTTCGCTTTTATTTTTTCTTTATCCAATTTAATCACACTCTTCTCAATATCTGGATAAGAGACGCGCAAATCTCCTCCACTTCTTGATAAAATGGTCAACTGTAAGAGTTTTTTATCCGCCCATCTCATGCTAATTTCAAAATGTCCACGTGCCATTAAGCCTGAAACGGAACCTGTTGACCATGCATCGGGTAGGGCGGCTAGAGGTACCAGATAAGCTGTATGAGACTGGAGCAACATTTCTGCCATGCCACCAGTAGCACCAAAATTACCATCTATCTGAAAAGGAGGATGACTACACCAAAGATTTGGCAAGGTGGATGACTTTAACTGCTCTGCTAATAATTTATGGGCTCGATTGCCATCTCCTAGACGCGCCCAAAGATTGATCTTATTAGCCTTGGACCAACCTGTACCGCCATCTCCACGATCATTGAGACTAGCATGCGCTGCTTCAAGATACTCTTTTCCCTTATAGCTAAAGAGATTGCCAGGATAGAGTCCCACTAGATGGGAAGCGTGCCGATGCTGGGCCTCCACTTTCTCATTTTGAAAATGCTGCTCTTCCTCCTCATACCACTCCCTGATTCGACCAGATTGAGTGATTTGAAGAGGATTAAGCAAATCAAACTTCTCCTTGACCTCAGTCAACAAAGCCTCATCCAGTCCCAATTCCTGAGCAGCCTGAATAAAATCATGAAATAACTGCCAAATCAGAGATTGGTCATAGGTATTGCCAATCGAAATCGGGCCATGTTCTGGGGAATAAGACGGAGAAGACACCCAACGCTGCGCCTGCTGATCCTTATGTAAAAAGGCATTCCAAAAACGAACTGTTTCCCTTAACATGGGATAAATTTTCTCCCTAAGATAGTCTTGGTCCCTATAAAATGAATAGGCTTCATAAACAGTTTGCATCATCCACGCATTGGCAGCTGGTGACCAACCCCAATAGTAATCCCAACCAGGTGCCGTCCAGCCAAAAGGAGTCGCTTGAGTATGAACCAGCCAACCATTCTCCTCACCTTTCTGAGAGACGATTCCTGCATACCTTGCAGCCGCTAGACGACCATAGACACGCAAATCATCGATATAGTTGATGACTGGAAAAGCCGTCTCTAGAAGATTAGTAACATAGGCTGGCCAATAATTCATCTGCAGATTGATATTCAGGTGATAGTCCGAATTCCAAGGAGGATTGTCGACCGCATTCCAGACTCCCTGTAGATTAGCTGGTAGAGCATCTGGGCAATCTCTAGAAGAACTAATCAATAAATACCGTCCATATTGGAAGAACAACTCCTCCAAAGCCTGCCCCTCTTGTGGCTTATAATTTTTTAGCAAATCATCTGTAGTGGATGCATCAAACTCAGCTCCCAAATCCAATTGAACACGCTGGAATAAGGCTTGGTAGTCCTCAACATGCCTTGATTTCAATTGGGTATAGCCCTTTTCTTTAGCTGTGTCCACCAAGTCCTTTACTTGCTGCTCTAAATCTATTTTCTTACGATAATTGCTAGCAGGATTTTGAGCAAAATCCGTCTTAGCCACCAAGAAGAGATTGGCATAACTGGCTCCTGATATCTGAACCTTATCTGACCAAACTCTAATGTCTCCATCCGTTTCCCAAGCTAGACAGCTAGCAAACTGCAGGTCATTGTCTTTAACCCGTCCCTTCATCAAGATATGAGAAGGAGAGATATCCAGCTGACACTCCTTGTAATCAGATTTTTCCTCCTCATACTTTCCATCAGAAGCCAAATCACGACTTAGCGACAGTTCCATAGTAAAATCTAGAGTTTCCAACCCTTCCTTAGTTAAACGTTGAACCAAGAGATTATCTGGAAAACTCGCAAAAGTTTCACGTTCAAATTTCGTTCCCTTATAGACATAAGAAGTCGTCGCAAGCGCCTTACTGATATTCAGTTGCCTCTGGTAATCCGTAACCTGAGACAAAGTCGTACCTTGCTGACTAAACTCAATATGAATATCCCCAAAGGACAGATAGGTCCCATATTGACTCGTTTTTGGCCCGACTAGTTGCTGTTCAGCCAGTTCCTTAGCCCGATTGTAATCTCTCTTTTCCAAAGCCTGCCGAATATCAGATAAAAAACCATACTGGTCCTGAAGATTTCCACCCTGATAATCTGAACTATCAGGAAGTGGACCTCCAGACCAGAGACTTTTTTCATTAAATTGAATCCGCTCAGCCCCTATAAGCCCAAAGACTTTAGCCCCTAGAGAACCATTGCCTATCGGTAAGGCCTCTTCTTCCCAGCCCTTATATGTTGTTGACGCTGGTTGATTGTAGACCAATACATAATCTTGTTTTTTATTCCTTATCATACTTCCATACTAACATAAAAAGCCTAGAAATCAATCCTAGGCTTACAATTTTTTATTTTCCAAGGTAGTATTCAGAAACTACGTTCAATTTTTCGTCAAATTCGAATACCAATGGTGGGAAGTTAGGGATTTCCACGTCCATGATTTCGTCATCTGACAAACCTTTGATGTGTTTTACAAGGGCACGGATTGAGTTACCGTGAGCTCCTACGAATACGTTTTTGCCATCTTTAAGAGCTGGAGCGATTTTATCTTCCCAGAATGGAAGGGCACGTTCCAAAGTCACTTTCAAGTTTTCAGCATCTGGGATAACTGAGTCGTCAAGTGAAGCGTAACGACGGTCTGTGTGAGCTGAGTGCTCATCATCACGGTCCATGTTTGGAGGCAATACATCGTATGAACGACGCCAGATGTGAACTTGCTCATCACCAAATTGTTCAGCAGCTTCAGCTTTGTTTTTACCAGTCAAACCACCATAGTGACGTTCGTTCAAACGCCATGATTTTTCAACTGGAACCCACAATTGGTCAGAAGCTTCAAGAGCCAAGTTAGTTGTTTTAATCGCACGTTTCAATACTGAAGTGTAAGCTTGGTCAAATTCGATACCAGCTTCTTTGATCAATTTACCAGCGTCAATCGCTTGTTGTGTACCTTTTTCAGACAAATCAACATCAGCCCAACCAGTGAAAAGGTTAGCTTTGTTCCATTCAGACTCACCGTGGCGAGCAAAAACCAATTTTACCATTAGATGGATTCTCCTTTAAATTTTCCGAGGTTTCCCCTCGTTTATCTATTCTATTTTACACAATTTTTCACAAAAAAGCTAGTCAAAACCAAAAAGGAAAGGACTGTTTGGCAATCCTTTTCCTTCTTAGTATCATACAACAACCCTATTTCTCTTCAAATCCTTCTGCGACTGCTTCCGCAAAGTTTTCTTCTACGATGCTTGCACAGTGGTCACAGATGACTGCGTGGTAGCTGCGCTCTGCTGTTGTTGGGTCGATACGACGGCAACGGTCACATACTTCACCTGCAGCACGTTCAACTGTAAAGGCTACATCTTCGAAGCTAACGGCAGCTTCTGGAGCTGGTCCTTCTGCGATGGTCAAGTCTGACACGATCAAAAGTTGAGCCACATTGCTGTTTACTGCTTCAAGTAGAGTTTTCACCACTTCATTTGGATAAACTGTCAAGTGTGCTTCAAGTGATTTACCGATAACTTTTGCATTACGCGCTTCTTCCAAGGCTTTTTGAGCTTGTCCACGGAAGTCCATGAAGGCAGCCCATGTATCCAAGATTTCTTCTTGATTAGCAAATGTCTCTGCTTCTGGCAATTCTGACAATTGAACAAAATCTTCTGCTTCAAACTCAAGATATGACCAGATTTCTTCCGCAGTGTGAGGAAGGATTGGTGTCAAGAGTTTGGTGATTTTGACAAGAATGTCATAGAAGACAGTCTGCATTTGACGGCGTTCCAATGATTTGGCACCTTCGATATAAACAACATCTTTGGCAAAATCAAGGTAGAAGGCTGACAAATCAACGTTGATAAAGTTTACCAAGGCCTTATAGATTGTCAAGAATTCAAAGTTTGCGTAAGCATCACGAATGGTCTTGACAAGCTGGTTAAAGCGAATAGTCATGTACTTATCAACTGAACGAAGCTCATCGTAAGCTACTGCGTCTTGAGCTGGGTTAAAGTCAGATGTGTTAGCAATCAAGAAACGAAGAGTGTTACGAATCTTACGGTAAGTTTCAGAAACTTGGCTCAAGATATCCATAGAGATACGTACGTCGTTACTTGAGTCAACACTTGTTACCCAGAGACGCAAGATTTCAGCACCAAATTGTTTTTCAACATCGCTAGGAGCAATGGTATTTCCAAGAGATTTAGACATCTTCTCACCTTTACCGTCAAGGGCAAAACCTTGTGACAAGATTTGTTTGTAAGGTGCTACACCATGGTTGGCAACAGATGTGATGAGTGAAGAGTTGAACCAACCACGGTACTGGTCAGAACCTTCTAGGTAAAGGTCTGCTGGGTAAGTTAACTCAGGACGGTTTACTACAACTCCATTCCATGATGAACCTGAGTCAAACCAAACGTCCATGATATCTGTTTCTTTCTTGAACTCCCCATTTGGTGAACCTGGATGAGTAAATCCTTCTGGTAAAAGGTCTTTGGCATCACGTTCCCACCAAATGCTTGAACCATGTTCCTCAAAGAGTTGAGCCACATGTTCAATCGTTTCAGCAGTCATGATCGCTGTACCATCTTCAGCGTAGAAAATTGGAAGCGGAACACCCCAAGCACGTTGACGAGAGATAACCCAGTCGCCACGGTCACGAATCATATTGTAAAGACGGACTTTACCCCATTCTGAGTGGAATTTCACTTTTTCAATTTCATCCAAGATTTCTTGGCGGAATTTAGAAACTGAGGCAAACCATTGTGGTACTGCACGCCAGATAATTGGTTTCTTCGTACGCCAGTCAAATGGGTATGAGTGAGAGATTTCTTCTTGGGCAAGAAGGAGGTTACCAAGTTTTTCAATAACAGTTGGGACAACCTTATCATAGAATTGACCTTCAAACTCAGGACCAGCATTCTTCATCATGATACCACGTTCGTCAACAGTCACTGCGACTTCAAGACCATTAGCAATACCAACATTGTAGTCGTCCTCACCAAAACCAGGGGCTGTATGGACAATACCAGTACCAGAGTCAGTGGTAACGTGATCACCAAGGATAACCAACTCATCTACAGCTGTATCCCATGGGTGTTCTGTTACGATGTAGTTCAATTCTTGACCACGGTAAGTTGCCAAAACTTGAACATCACCCCAACCAAACTTCTCAGACAAGCTAGCCAACAATTCTGCAGCAACCACAAACTTGCGATCTTCACCAGCAGGTTGAACCAAAACGTAATCAATATCTGCACCAACAGTCAGACCACGAGAAGCTGTGATGGTAAATGGAGTTGTTGTCCAGACTACGATATAAGTATCTGTATCTAGAACACCTTTGCCATCTTTTACCTTGTTGGCATAGTAAAGGGAAGTTGAAACCAAATCATGGTATTCAATCTCCGCTTCAGCAAGGGCTGACTCAGATGACCAAGACCAGTAAACTGGTTTTGCACCACGGTAGATATAACCTTTATTAGCCATCTCACCAAATACACGGATTTGAGCTGCTTCATAGTCAGGAGTCAAAGTCACATATGGATTTTCCCAGTCACCAGAAACACCCAAACGTTTGAAGTCTTCGCGTTGTTTATCTACTTGAGAAAGAGCGTATTCACGGCAAAGTTTCAAGTACTCAACCAAGTCCATTTCTTTACGTTTGACACCTTGTTTTGCCAAAACTTGCTCGATTGGCAGACCATGAGTGTCCCAACCTGGGATAAATGGTGCGTAAAAACCTGACATTGATTTTGAACGAACAATGATATCTTTTGAAATTTTGTTCATAGCGTGTCCAACGTGAATATTTCCGTTCGCGTATGGAGGGCCATCATGCAAGGTGAAATGAGGTTTTCCTTGGTTCAATTCTTGACGACGTTGATAAAGCTTTGCATCTTCCCACTCCTTTTGCCAAACTGGCTCTTTGGTAGGAAGTCCTGCACGCATTGGGAAAGCTGTTTTCCCAAGGTTAAGGGTATCTTTGAGTTTCATGGTATCTCCTTTATAAATAATAACAAATTAAAAACCACGACTGCCAAAAAGGACGAAAATCGTGGTACCACCTTTATTCGGAAAAAGATTTAGTCTTTCTCCCTCTTATCCCGTAACGTGGGGAACGTCAAATCTTACTAGCTTCAGACTTGAGTTTTTGAGAGGATAATCTTATCATTAGGGATTACAGGACTCACACCATCTCCTGCTCGCTGGAAATATAAGGATAAGATATTGTTCTCAGAATATTTCTTATAAAATTGTAACAGATTCTTGCGGTGCCGCAAAACCTGGTTCTGAGTTTACAGCTTCAGTAGCTGGTGTTGGTCCTGAATAATGGCTTGGAGCTACTTCTGGCTCTTCATACATTGGACCAACTGGATGAGCTGGACTTTCTTCAAAAACCGGAGCTGGTGAAACCACTTGTTCCTGCTCAGCTCTTGCTTCGGCTTCTGCAAGTTCCTTATTAGCCGCTTCGATACGCGCTTGCAACTCTGCCATTTCCTCGGGAGAAAACTGGCGAGTAATATCAATTGGTTCTTCCTCTGGATGTTGTTGCAAGACAGAGTCACCTAAGACTTCGCTGACCACTTCTTTGAAGGCCTCATCACTTGTCTGAAGATAAGTCGCTGTTGGGCGAAGAATATCTTCCCAATCTGAAGACTCAACAATTGCTAACTGGCTCTCAATTGTAGATTTAAGACGTTGGTGGAAGACACGGCTCTTGTTTTTCAATTCTTCTGTTTCAACAGCAACTTTCTTAGCATTGTCAGTTGCTTGACGAAGAATTTCATTTGCCTTGTACTTAGCTTCTTCCAACAAACGTTGGGCATCTTGCTCTGCTTGGTGGATAATATTGTTTGAACGTTCCGTTGCAGCATGTTTTACTCGCTCAGCTGTATCCTGAGCAATCAATACAGATTGACTCAATGAATCTTTCATCTCATCAAAGTAAGACAAACGCTCTTCCAAACTCTTAATATGTAAATCCTTATCATGATTAGAGCGAACCAAATCTTCATAATCACGGACTACAATATCTAAAAATTCATCTACTTCTTCTTGATCAAACCCTCTGAAGCGTGTGCTAAAGGTTTTATCTTTGATTTCTAACGATGTAATTGGCATATTTTTCCTCACTTACTTAATAACAATTGGACCGTTAATTTCTTTTTATCTTTTTTTGTTTGCCCATTATCTCTAACGAGTTTCAATCGACCAAATTTCCTTACACTAATCAGATCACCAACTTGAACTGCATAATCTGATTTTTCAACTAAATGGTAATTAACTTGGACTGCCTGTTTTTCAATTAACTGACTTGCCTGATTTCTAGACAGCTTGAAGACACCTGCTAGAAAAACATCTAATCTAGAACTAGCAATACAAATATCTAATTCTTGATAATCTTCTACTGTAGCAATTTTCTCAGTAAAATGCCGTTCTTCTAGACGAACCGGTAAACGAGCAATTTTCGTAATGCCGTCTTGAAAAAGGAGCATAAACTGTCGATTAATGATAATCTGTGCTCTCTCTTCGTTGACTAAGATATCACCAAATAGCTTCCTATCAATTCCCAGCTGATTTAAAACAGTCCCTAATATTTTTGCATGCGTTAGGCGTTCAAACTTATTAGGATAGACAATTTCTTGCAAGGAAAGTTCAAAATCAGAGAATCCCGGCTCAAAATAATCAGGATACAGGAGTACCCGTACATATTCAGTTTCAAGAAACTGCCGACTGCTCATGTAGGAGATGCTGTTGGTTGATGCTAGCACCTTTAAAATATTTTCTTGATGGGGATTTACAAAAGGTGTTAAAAAAGGAGAATAAGAATCTTCTACCTTTTTTATCCATTCTAATCCCTTATCAATAAAAGACGAATCATTCTTAGAAAAGTGTTGATAAATCATCTTGTTCATAGAAAGATCACTAAAAGTCGAATCAACTGCTCCCCTAGGAAGTGAACTAGTAATACCGCAATCCAGACAGACAAGTCAAGACCTGCAATCTGGAGGGGTAAACGTTGCAAGGGAGCTATTATCGGTTTCACTAAACTAATAATCAAGCGTCCAAGACGTGATTCATAAGCATTGGGAAACCAAGACATCAGAGCAAACACGATTAGAATCAGTGAATAGATATCCACTGCATTTTGAACAAAACGAATGAGAAAGATCATTATCTCACTCTCGTGCGTTTCATATCAAAGCCAAATTCACCATTTTGTGATTCATCTGGAATTTTGATGTCTTCAATATTGACGACAACATCAACTGGTGTCAGCAGGTACATAGTAGATGCTACCTTTTTCATGTTACCAGCTAAAACATGGCGCGCCCCATCCAGATAGTCCAAACAACGACGAGCTTGAACTTCTGTCATATATTGGAAATCAATCAAAATACTTTCGTTACCAGCTAATAAATCAACAATATCTGTGGCATCTTCGTATTTACGTGGATAACGAACATCAATTGTCACCTTATCAGTAGAACGTTGACTTTGCATAGCCAACTCTTGTTGACGGGCATGAAGACGAGTGATGTTTTTATCTTTAGATGGCGTGCTACCAGCTTGTTGAGGCAACTCTTGAACAGAAGAGACTGGAGTCACAATCGGCTCTTCAGCTTTAGGCTGATATGCAGTACCAACATCTTCTCCATCTTCTGTAAAATAATCTATAAATTTATCAAATCTATCTTTTAAAGACATATTTCTTTCCTATTTAAAAAATGCTGTACCAATTCTGACAAATGTTGAGCCAAATTCAATCGCTTCCTTGTAGTCACGACTCATACCCATACTCAAGTCCGTCATTGGCATATTGGGAATTTGTTTTTCTCTAATTTCTAGTTGCAAATCCTGCGTAGCTTTAAAAATTTCTTTCAACTCATCACTACTAGCTTCAAAAGGAGCCATGGTCATCAAGCCGACATATTCGATTTTATCTAAGGTGGCCAATTCTGGCAAGAGCTCCAATAGTTCTTCCTTTGAAAAACCATGTTTGCTCTCTTCCCTTGAGATATTTACTTGTAAGAAACACTTAACAACTCGGTCACTTCTTTTTTGAATTTCCTCTGCTAGCTTTAATGAATCCAAAGCGTGGAAATAATCAACATACTGAATGACATCTTTGACCTTGCGTCTTTGCAAGGTTCCAATCAAATGCCAGGTAATATTTCTATCTTTTAAAGCTTCATATTTCTCAAGAAATTTATCCACACGATTTTCACCAATATGATGCACACCTAGCGGAAGCAAAGCCTCCGCTGTCGGTATGTCTACATATTTTGTAACAGCAACAACCGAAACAGAATTGGCTTCTCTTCCTGACTGCTGACTTGCATCTTTTATTTGTTGAAAAACACGTTCTGTATTTTCTTTCAAATTCATTTACTTAACGATTTTTGAAAAATGGAGGAGTGTCTAATTCATCCTCATCGTGTAAAGATGGTGCTTCGAAACGTTCAACTGGTGATACAACTGAATCAGTTGGTCGAACAATTGTCTCACGACGCAAGTCCCAATCACCAAATGCTGAAGTTTGAGAAGTTTCTGTACGGCGAGGTGCTGGACTTGGAATTTCAGCAGTTTCAGCCATATCAAAGTGACGATTATGATTGTGTGCATAACTAGGACTTGCTTGTTCATGACGAACAGCTTGTCTTGGTGCATGGCCCACAACTTTTTCCACACGATCTTGACGAACACCAGTTGCCACAACTGTTACGCGAATTTCATCACGCATGCTTTCATCAATAGATGTTCCCAACCAAATGTTTACTCCTTGACCAGCTGCTTGGTTGACGATTTCTGAAGCTTCTTCTGCTTCAATCAAAGTCAAATCAGGACCACCAGTAACGTTGACGATAACATCCTCAGCGCCGTCAATAGTTGTTTCAAGAAGTGGTGAGTAGATTGCCTTACGAGCTGCTTCTACTACACGTTCTTCACCACTACCGATACCGATACCCATTAGGGCGTTCCCTTTATCTGCCATAACTGTTTTCACATCGGCAAAGTCAAGGTTAATCAAACCAGGATTTGTAATCAAGTCCGTAATCCCTTGAACACCTTGGCGAAGTACGTTATCTGCTTCGCTAAGAGCTTCAAGAAGTGGAGTTTTCTTATCAACAATTTCAAGCAAGTTGTTGTTTGAAATAATCAATAGAGTATCTACATGCTCACGAAGTTGATTGATTCCTTCTACAGCATACTGACCACGTTTGCTTCCTTCGAAACCGAAAGGACGTGTCACAACACCAACTGTAAGAGCACCTAAATCTTTAGCAATGCGGGCAATAACAGGAGCTGCACCAGTACCAGAGCCACCTCCCATACCTGCAGTAATGAAGACCATATCTGCTCCAGTAATAGCTTGAGTCAAGGCTTCTTCGCTTTCTTCAGCAGCTTTTTGACCAACTTCAGGTCGACCGCCAGCACCCAAACCACGAGTCAATTTAGGACCTAACTGAATTACAGTCTCAGCTTTTGTACTACTCAAAGCTTGTACATCTGTGTTTGCTGCGATAAATTCTACGCCTGCAACACCTTCGTCAACCATGCGGTTAATGGCGTTTCCGCCACCTCCACCAACACCGATTACTTTAATAACTGCACCCTGAGCTGCTGCTGTATCAAATGAAAATGTCATAGTTTATTTTTCCTCTTTTATTCATCAAACATACTTCCGATTAAGCCACGGAAACGATCTGCGATTTTTGGTTTATTTTGAGAAGATACTTTATCTTCTTTCGGAGCAACTACGTTCGTAGAAGCTGATTGCTCTACCTCAGTATTTTGAACTGGTTGAATAGGGGTAGGTTGTGCTACTTGCGTAACGCGTTGAATCATCCCACCAAAATTAATAGGTTGGTGACGCAAAGTATCCTCACCCTTGACTGCTCTTTGTGCCAATAAATGCACTTCAGTCAATTGACCTGCAAATTCAGACAAGCTAATCACATGAGCGAAGGCAGGATTACGGATTCCAACTTGATTTGGAACGTAAAGTTTGACACCAACGCCAAAAACTTCCTGTGCAAGTTCTACAACACCTGGTAAAATAGCATTTCCACCAATCAGAACAATCCCACCTGGAAGATCCAACAAATGTCTTCTTTCCAACTCTTGTTTGATTTGTTCAAAAATGTGCTTAATGCGGGCTGAAATAATCTCTGCTAGGTAGCTTTCTGTAACTTCTACAGGCTCTACTTCACCAATTACTTCAACTTGGAAGGTTTCATTGCTTGCAAGTGAAGGGTAGGCTTCACCATAGTTCAATTTCAATCCTTCAGCTAGTTTTTGTGAAGTCTTCAAAACCTTAGAGATATCTTTTGTGACATAATCTCCACCTTCTTGAAGAATATTTGTAAACTGGAGTTCTTGGTTACGGATTGTAGCAACAGTTGTTTGACCTGCTCCCATATCAATCACAGTAGCTCCAAATTCACGCTCTCCTTCGTTCAAGACTGAACGAACCAAAGCCAATGGTGAAATAATAATATTTTCAACCTGAACACCTGAGCGCTCAACTGTCTTGCGTAAATTGTGAAGAATAGTACGTGGACCTGTGTAAAGTAAACCACGCATTTCAAGACGAACCCCCATCATACCACGTGGGTCACGAATACCTTGGAAACCATCTACGATAAATTCTTCTGGAATAAACGTAATGACTTCACGATCTGGTGTCATACTCTTTGTCAAGGCTGATTTAACAACATTTTCAACATCTTGATCTGTAATTTCTTTTGTATCAGATGTAACTGGAATCATTCCTTGAGTTGGTTCTACTTGCAAAAGATTTCCAGGCAAACCAACATTCACTGATTTGATTGAAATGCCAGCTTTCTCTTCTGCTTGGGAAATAGCTGACTTGATAGCAGTTGCTGCTGCTTCAATATCAACGATAATCCCATCCTTTACACCTTTACTCTTGGCATTACTTACACCAATTACATTTAGTTCACCATTTCTAAGCTCGGCAACCAACACCTTAATCGAATTGGTTCCGATATCTAAGCCTGTAAAAAAACCATCTCTAGCCATTACATCGCATCCTCTCTCTTCCAAGTTTCAAACTTCTATTCAATATAGCTAAAACAGGGCATAGCTATTCACAGAATATTATAACACAAAAAATCCAATCGTGCTTAGTTTTTCCTAAATTTACTTACCATTTTTTCACATTCGCTCATCAAATTTTTTTATTTTCCAAACAAGTTATAAAAAATCAGATTTATGAAAAAAAGAAAGCTCATTTCTAAGCTTTCTTTGTAATCATTTTTTCTGCTTCTTGTTCTAAAAATAGTTCCAAAATTTTCTTTGTCAACGTAATCGCCGCTGACAAGGCTAGAGAAACGATTAAATAATTAGCTACTAAGCCATGGTCTCCAACCAATGGCGGTTTTGTCAAGAATCCGTAATCTCCACCTGTTACCAAATTGACCACAAAAATCAAGGCATTTAGAGCAAAGGTCATGAGAAAAATTCCCTTCACATCCAACAATCGTGCATCGTACTGTCTCAAGAGATAAACCAAAGAGTTCCCCAAGAGAGCTAAGTGCCCAAAGATAAAGGATAAAATCGCAATATGTGGGAAAGGATAGGCATCTGGCACTGGATAAACAAAGGCTGCTAATGTCCCAAATGTTCCTAGTAGTGCAAAATACTGCCTATATTTAGACTGACCAGGAAGCAAGAGCACCACAAACATAGCCATACGGCAATGGTAAAAAGGTAAACTTTCTGACAGCGGCATATGATTGACCCAATACCAACCATAAAGTAGAATCAACTGAACGGCCTGCAAGATTTGGAAAAATCGTTGATAAGCCTTCTTTTCACGATAACGATAGGCTGTATAAAAGGTCAAAGCCAAGAGTGTAAATATACTGACATACCAAAAAAGGTCAAATTTGGGTGGTTCTGTTGCTTGGGTCGTAAAGAAAATATCCCATAAATTCATCTAGTCTTCCTCATGATTCAAAATTTTCCTGCATTTTATTATACCATGCTATTTGTCAAAAATGGATTTAGAAATACGATAATCATCTTCTTAATCAAGATATTGCTCCCTCTGACCTTGATAAACCTGCCAAAGAATCTCTATTTGCTCCTTGGTAATGCGTTTTTCAGATAAGGCTGGCAGTTGGTCAATGGCAAAAAATTGAAGGTCAGCAATTTCTTGATTTTTTTGGAATTGTCCATCAAGAAGCTTACATTCAAAAACAAACTTTGCATATTGCTTGCTCTGTAGTTGGAAACGATTTGTATCAAAAACAGCTAGTAGTCTTTCTACTTTAGCTTCAAAACCGGTTTCTTCTTCAATTTCCTTGAGAATATTTTCTGTTGGAGAATAGCCGACTTCACCAAAGCCACCTGGCAAAGCCCAATCATTCTCTCCTTGTCCCCTAACCAGACAAATCTTTTCGTCCTCAACAATCCAAGCACGGACGTCCATTAAGGGAGTCGCATAAGCAGAAGTTGGCTTCAAGACTTCTGCCACTTCTTCTGCATCCAGGTCTGATACCTGATTCAACATTTCAGATAAAAGACCTCGCAAGTCCTCATAGCGCTCACGGTCAAAAGGATCCTTTGTAAAGGTTAATCCAGTATCTGTAAGGGCAATCATTCTTTGCAGATACTTAACAAAATCACTTGGCTTCATTTTCTAAACTTTCTACCAACTTGGCTAGATTCATAGAGTTAGAGCCTTTGAGCAGGATTTGATCATGGACTCCAAGGCTTTCTTTGACCTGCTTGACTAGGTCTTCAAATTGGTCTTGGTCTTCTGTTTTCTTGAAATAGTAAACGTGGCCAATTGGGAACATTTGACTGGCAAGTTGGGCTAATTCAGCAATGTCTTCTCCATAAAAAATAACGGTATTCAGCACATCAGGCGAGAGGCTCAAAATCATCTGATTATGAAGCTGAATAGACTGGTCGCCCAGTTCCTTCATATCCGCCAAAACTGCAATTTTCTTGCCACCTTCATTGGCTGGAATGGCAGAGAATGTCTCCAAAATCAGCTTCATAGCAGTTGGATTGGCATTATATACGTCAGACAGAATATCTGCTCCATTAGCTGCTTTCTTCCACTCGGTACGGTTACGCGTCAATTCAAGATTTTGGAAGGCCTGACGAATTTGCTCCTCTGAAACTCCTTCTTGTAGGGCAACATAGGATGCAATCATAGCATTGGTAGCATTGTACTTACCAGTCACTGGCAAATCGAGGGCTTGTTCCAAGAAATTTGCCTTAAAGGTCAGACTATCCTTGCGCTCAACCAAGTCGGTAATTTCCAACTCAGCTCCTTGCCCAAAACGAATCACCTTTTTGTCAATTGGCAAGTAGTCCTCTACAATAGAGTCAGCCGGTGCCAAAAGCAAAGAACCCGATGCCATACCATCTGCAATTTGCATTTTTCCTTTAGCAATCTCTGAACGATCTTTGAAAAAGGCCAAATGGGCTTCTCCAACCAAGGTCACGATGGCTGTTTTTGGACGAGCCAATTCTGACAAGAGATGAATATCTCCCAAGTGATCCTGTCCCATCTCCAAGACCAACTTTTCTGTTCCTTCAGGCATATGGAGAACTGTGTAAGGAAGACCAATCTCATTATTGTAGTTGGCTTGTGTTTTGTAGGTTTTGTAAGTTGTTGATAGCAAGTGAGCTAACATATCCTTGGTCGTTGTCTTGCCATTTGAACCCGTAACCGCAAAGACAGCAACAGCTGTTTTTTCAAGATAGTAGGCAGCTAGGGTTTGAAAGGCTGTCAAGACATCATCTACTAGAATATAGGGATGATTTGCAACTTCTTTCTCAGACAGGGTTGCTGCTGCACCATTTTCAAAGGCTGTTTCAATAAAGTCATGACCGTCACGCGCACCTTTAAGTGGCACAAATAAATCTCCTGTCGCAATCAAACGACTGTCAAACTCAGCCTTTTCTAACTGGGTGTCCTCAAAAATGCTGATATCATTTTTAGCTCCTACAACTTGAGCCACTTCATGGATTGTTAATTTCATTTCTACTCCTTTAAAAAGGGTTGAAGCCCGAGAACTCTAGTCACCTTGCAGTGGTGGTTCTGGCTTCTACCCTCTCTTTCATTTTTATAGCAAATGTGCTTCGCGCTTGTCAAAACTTTCCTTAGCAAGTTCAACCAAACGCTCGATTAGTTCTGGGTAGCTGATTCCCATATTGTCCCAAAGTAGTGGGTACATAGACCACTGGGTGAAACCTGGCATGGTATTGAGCTCGTTTAGGAAAATCTCTCCCTTGTCTGTATAGAAGAAATCGCAACGAGAGAGACCGAGGCCACCAATGGCACGGAAGGCTGTTTCTGCATTCTGACGCATGACAGCTATCACATCATCACTGATCTTGGCTGGGATGTCCATAGTAATCTTGTTATCAATATACTTGGCATCGTAGTCATAAAAGGCAACATCCTTGACTACTTCTCCTGGCAGCGTGCTTTTGACATCGTAGTTGCCCAAGAGACCAACCTCGATTTCACGGGCATTCACCCCTTGCTCAACCAAGACACGGCTGTCATATTGGAAGGCAAGTTTCAAAGCTTGACGGAGTTCTTCTTGATTGTCAGACTTAGAAATACCGACACTTGAACCCATGTTTGACGGTTTGGTGAAGACTGGATAAGTCAATTTTTCTTCAACTTCAGCTATTTTAGCAGTCACATCATCACCTTCAACGATAGCCACATAAGGAACTTGAGCAATCCCTACAGATTCTAAAACGCGCTTGGTCGTGATTTTATCCATGGCAAGACTGGATGACAGGATGTTACAGCCGACATAAGGCATTTTCAAAACTTCAAGGAATCCTTGAACAGAGCCATCCTCTCCCATCGGACCATGAAGGACTGGAAAGACTACTGCACCTTCCTCATAGATAGCACTTGGTGCAACTTTCTTATCCCAATCAATGGTTTCATTGGTCATGAGACGGTCTTCTTGACCTGGGGTATGGCTAAATTCTTGCGTTTTAATAAAGTCACCTGACTGGCTGATGAAGAAAGTCTTGACTGTAAAACGGTCGTAGTTGACCGCACGCATGACACTTTCAGCTGAAAGAACAGAGACTTCACGCTCTGCACTACGTCCACCGTATAAAAGAATAATCGTTTGTTTCATATTATTTGTTCCAATTCTAATAGAATACTCGTTCTTTAGTATATCATATTTGCTTCTTTTTTGAAACTTGAACCTGATACTAGTCTTCAATAAATCTAAAAAGAGACCGATAAAACAACTGTCGGTCTCCGTGATTTTTGTATAAATGAATTGAGTGTGTTAATTTGTCTACAATTACAACTCTGTTCGATTTTCAATGGCTCGTAAGAGTGTCACTTCATCCGCATACTCAATGTCCGCTCCGACAGCGAGACCTCGTGCTAGACGCGTAACCTTGATCCCAGCTGGCTTGAGCAAACGTGAAAGATACATGGATGTCGCTTCCCCATCTGCTGTAGCATTGGTCGCCACAATCACTTCTGAAACTTCACTATCCATAAGACGAGTCATAAGACTCTTGAGATTGATATCATCTGGACTGATACCATTCATGGGAGAAATAAGACCATGTAAGACATGATAGAGTCCATGGTATTCTTGGATATTCTCCATGGCTGCCACATCGCGACTATCTTCGAGAACTAAAATCGTTGTCTGGTCACGAGTCGGATCGGTACAGATAGAGCAAGGATCGTCATCAGTCAGGCGACCGCAGATGGAACAGTAGGTCAGCTCTCTCTTAGCAGAAAGGAGATTTTTAGCAAATTCATTGACATCGTCATCAGACATTCCAATAGTATAGAAGGCCAGACGGGTAGCCGTCTTAATCCCGATACCCGGTAACTTCGAATAACTGTCAATCAGCTTGGCAATAGGTGTTGGATAAAGCATATGTTCCTTTCTAATTCATTGGATGGTGTTGGTTATAGAGGTTGATAATATCGCGCGCAATGGAAGGTCCGACACCATTTGTAAGGTTGGTGTTATGTGGGAAGACAACAGCTACAGCGATTTGAGGATTATCTGATGGTGCATAGGCCACAGCATTGGTATTGTTGGCTTTTTGACCACCCTCAACATAACTTTCGGCAGTACCTGTTTTTCCACTAATGGATACCGCTGCGCCATTTGAAAAGGCACGACCGGTTGTCAAAGCACTACCACCATGTGACACTTGATAAAATCCTTGTTGGAGGATGGAAACATCAGACTCAGAAATATTAATTTTATTCATTTCCTTGGTATCAATAGATTGAATTAAGTTCCCTAAGCCACCTTGTTCGTTGTTTCCATAAATCCCCTCGACAATGTGAGGTGCAATCCGAACACCGTTGTTGGCAATAGTTCCAACGTACTGGGCTAATTGCATAGGGGTGTAGTTATCAAACTGGCCAAATGCATTGGTAATATAATTAGCAAAATTATACTCTTTTGGAATAAAACCAGTTGACTCATCCGGAAGATCAATACCCGTTGAAGCTCCTAGGCCATATTCCGCAAATGTCGCACGAAGTTTCTCCATAGCTGATTCCAAATTGCTGGTTCCAACAAACATATTGGGTTGATAGGTCTGACCCATAATGCCCAAAGCCGTTTGAACCATGTAGGTATTAGAAGAATACTCCAAGGCTTCCACAGCTGTAATTGGGAATGAACCGTAAGCCTGAGTGTACCAAGAATTAATCGGAGCTGAACCTTGGAAAACAATCGGTTGGTCTGTCAAGGTCTGATTCCCTGATAAGACTCCATTCTCCCAACCAGAGCTGATGGTCGCCGCCTTGACAACAGAACCCGGGACAAAGACATTGGTTACTGTTCCCAAGGAATCAGGTGTTAAATCTCCCGTTTTCAAGTCATGTTTTAGCCCTGACATAGACAAAACCGCACCTGTTTTTGGGTTAAGGGCGACTGCATACACACCTTCTGAATACTTGGCTCCTCCATTTCCCAGTTCCGAATTGAAATAACTCTTAAGCAGATTGTCCACGCTATCTTGGAAGGCCAAATCAATAGTCAGTTTAATATTATTCCCTTTGGTACCATCTTCGATATTTTCGACACTTTCCATGTTACCGTACTTATCTAGATGGATTTCCTTAACTGAGCGTTTTCCTTGCAAGGTTTCTTCATATTGTTTTTCTAGATAAGAAGTCCCAACACGATCATTTAAAGAATAACCCTTTTTGATATAAGCATCTGCTTCTTCAGCTGGTAGACCAGCTTTTTCACTGGATACACTTCCTACTATAGACGAAAGAGAAGTCTCTAGAACCTTTCGATCCCACGAAGTTGAAATACTGATACCAGGTAAATTCTTAGAGGCCGAAGCAATCAAGGCAATCTGTGTATCTGACAAAGAATCTGTCGCAATGGTTCCTGTCGCAAAATTTCCAACTGCATTGAGTTGGCTAAAAAGATAAATTTCTTTCTTTTCGTCATCCGAGTAGGTCAATTGACTTGGATCGATACTTTCAACAGTATTATTGTAAAGCTCGGATTCAGATAATTGATTGCCATCAGAATCAAGTCGCTTCTCACGTGGTAAACTTTCCACTGCTTTCTTATAGACATCTTGATCTGCTAGATAATAGTCCGCCAACTGTCGATCAGTCAATGTTGGAGAAGTAACTCCCACATAAGCCAGCAACTTCTTGGCTGTTTCTTTTAAATCTGCAGCCGTCATTTTGTTGTTTCGAGTAAAGGAAACAACTTGTTTCACAGTATTTTCAACCAAAGGCTTGCCGCTGGCATCATAAATTTCGCCCCGAGCCGAACTAGTGGTCACCTTTGTTTTACTAGCCGATGCTAATTTTGTCTCATAAAAATCCTTGTTCAAAACCTGCATATAAAGCAGGCGACCAATAATGGCCATAAAAAGCAAAATGACAATTGAAAACAATAAATTAAGCCGAATCGGAATCGAATGGCTATCAAATTTTCTCATACAAATCAGTCTCATTTCTATTTTAAGTCTTACTCTTAATTGTACCACAATTTAAGAAGAAAATTATGGAAAAGAAGGGTGCTTTTTTAATTTAGTTTCTGATGGTTTTTTTATTTAAACATAACTATTTTATATGATATAATATTTACAAAAGCTACAAAAAATAATTATCGATTAATAGCTAGACTCAAATAAAGGAGTATCATGAACCCGCAAGATATCGCAAGCATTATTGATCTTCATTTTGAAGAGTTAACAGATCTAGAGCAAGAAATCGCTCGCTATTTTTTACAATCTGAAACCATTGCAGATGATTTATCTTCTCAGCAGGTCACTCAAAAATTACATATCTCTCAAGCCGCACTGACCCGCTTTGCTAAAAAGTGTGGTTTTACAGGTTATCGAGAATTTATTTTCCAATACCAACACCAAGCAGATAATCAAGCTAGCCAACATCCCGACCACAGCCCCCTGACAAAACGAGTTCTTAGAAGCTACAATCACATGCGGGAACAAACACAGGACTTGATTGACGAAAAACAACTTGAACGAATCGCCCAGTTAATCGAAGATGCTGATCGTGTCTACTTCTTTGGAACAGGTAGTTCTGGCCTTGTCGCTCGTGAAATGAAATTGCGCTTTATGCGTCTAGGTGTGGTCTGCGAGGCCTTGACTGATCAAGACGGCTTTGCTTGGACAACCAGCATTATGGATGAAAATTGTCTCGTACTGGGCTTCTCACTTACTGGCACAACACCTTCTATTTTAGACAGTCTATTAGACGCAAAAGAGATGGGCGCAAAGACTGTACTCTTTACAAGCGTTCCAAATAAAGATAGTCAGGCCTATACAGAGACTGTTCTTGTAGCCACCCACAGCCAAACCTCCTACATCCAACGAATATCCGCTCAACTTCCTATGCTCTTCTTTATCGATTTGATTTATGCCTATTTTTTGGAAATCAATCGTGAAAGCAAGGAGAAAATCTTTAATAGCTATTGGGAAAATAAGAAACTCAATGGCTATCGTAGACAAAAACGTGTAAGAAAATCCTAGTTTGGCTGAGCCAAACTAGGATTTTTATTCATCACTAAACATACATCTTCTAGATTATGAATTAGTCATATCTCGACTTAGTCTTGAATAATTTCATGTAATCACTTTTTGAAGGAAGTAAATAAGCAAGTCTGACGGTATCCTCAACAATTGTATATAATACAATATAATCCTTACTCAAGGCCAATCCTCGCGTTTGGTAGCGAGGGTCTAATTTCTTACCAAATTTTTCATCGGCATCAAATCCAGCTTGGGGGAAAATTTCTAGACGATTAATATCTTTTCTGATACTCGCCACTTTTCGTCTCGCAGACTCTACAGAACCGATTTCCTCTGCTATATACTGATATATTTTATCCAAACTATCAATCACTCTAGGAGAATACAAAATCCTATATTTTTTATAATCCATAGCGTGTCACAACATCCTCATCTGTCAAGTAATTCCCAGCCTCAATCTTAGCATAACTTTCTTGAACTTCTGCTTGTAATTGTCTAAATAAATACTCCTTCTCCAATTCCTCTTCACTAAGTAAATCTACTTCATTTGTTACGGCAACATTCTTTAAAAATAATCTAAGTGCCGATGAAAGAGAGAGATTTTTTTCTTTTAACACTTCCATGGCATCATTTACTAATTCTCTATTAGCTTGGAAGGTCACAATTTTACTTGAATTCGCTATAGCCATTTTATATAACTCCTTTATATATTTTACTTATTATCTCACAATTATAAAGAAAGTCAAGGGAATTTGATTTGAAAGATGCTGGGAAAAATTTTTGTGTCACATATCTAATATACAAACTAACTTCTAAAGAAAGCCAAATGATATTCTCCATTCAATTTAACTGCTACTTTCTCATGGATAGACTGATTTTTTAAAGAACAAATTTCTCCATATTTCCAACTTTCATGCTCCCCTGATAATCTAGTGACAGACTTCACTTGATTATCTAAGTTAGCAACTGTAGCACTAAGCTCTTCTTTTGGAATAATTTCTTCAGTAATTGTAAATGATTGTTCCCCTATCTTCAACTCTCTGGCTTCTTGCTCATTGATAGCAAATCCTCCTACTAAGTGAACATAAAATAAGTCAGAAACTTTTAGGAGTTCTTCTTTAGAAATATTATCAAGTAGTCTACATTTATAGAAAGTACTATCAATTTTTATGGCAAATTCTCTACTCTTGGTCTGATATAAGTCACCAATCTCCAACAAATCATTCTTTATTTCATTATTGGAATCATCGTAAGATATTTCATAAGTATCATCATGATTGCTTACTTTACTTTCAATATCTTCATATGAAATTAATTGATTAGTTACACCATAATGCTCTCCTTTATAATCAAATCGATTATAACTTGAGTCGAGAAATTTAACATCATACTTCTCATATGTGCATCCAGTCAATCCAAGTAAACTTAAGAAAAAAATTACGGAAAGATAGATCTTTTTGAATTTCATAGTTCTCCTCCTAATTTTCTATAGTTAAATTATCAAAAATCAATAACGCCTCTCTCCAATATGTCTTTACAGATTTATTTTGGTTATAAAGTAAAGTCAAAACAATTCCCAAACTTCCATCCAAAAATTTAACACTCCATTCATTTCCATCAGAATATATAATTAAACACCTTTTCTGCTTACAACTACTAAATTAGCAACAAACAATAATACAACATAAAAAGTTAAAGCTAATAAATAGTTTGTGCTTCTAAAATTATTTTCTAAAATTATATTAACTGGTAAAATTACTGGAATCCAAAAAATATTAAGAAAAACTTTATTTGTTGCAAATACTATAAATAAACTTTCTACAACAGCTATAAGTAAATTGCCGCCTTTCGCAATAAACAATGTCAATAGCATGTGGAAATGACTTAACAATATTAGTAATAACCAACTAACTATTCCTACGTAAAAATAATATGAAAAGTGTTCTAACTCTATACCTACAACTACCCATAAAGGAATAGTGAGTAAAGATAATAGTAAATCTAACACAAAAAGTTTCGCTCCCCATATACTGGATATATTTCTCCCGCTTCTAATATTCTGATATTTATTAGCATTGATTTCTTGTTCAGATACTAATAAAGTGATTATCGTAGTTATCATACAATAGCCTAACATGGGTAAAAAGATAATATTTTCCAATACAATTGTGTTATTTACAGATAATATGTAAATTGGAATTGTCAATAGTTGTATAGTAGACAAAATCAAAATAATGTATAGTTGATACGAACCTTTAAATTTAATCATTTCACTTTTTAGCAATTGGATCATTACTTAACCTCCAATTTAACATTAACAAAGAAACGATAAATAGAATCAATGATAGAAATACGGTAAATACTACCATTTTAACGTCTGTTACATGATTTGTTAAATCTAGATCTCCTGACGGTTTTATATACATAAGACTATAAGCAATTTTATAATGATATGTAAAAGGAAAGAAGAACCAAAAGCTACTTTGAGCGATAAAAGGTGCAACCAAAAAACAAATCAAGGAGTTAATAGATACTAGGATATAGGGATTGATCCATTTCGAAAATAGATACAAGAGTGGTAATACCCATATGGATGTTATCGAAATAAGTACTAAACAAATTAAGTCACCAATTATATTCAATGATATTAAGTCGGCATACAAAAAATTACTTGTAAATAATAATATAGCTAAAAACCATACGTTAGAAATGAGTAAATCTTTTAATTTTAAAAGTATCTTTACGATATATATTTTTATGCTATCATTTCGAAAGTATATATTCTGGAAGTTTCCTGCACCATTGATACCTAATAATCCACAAATACTTCCCTCTTTTATTTCAAAAGAAATATTTTTCAGCACTTCTCTATCCTTATATGATTTTCTAAGTTTTTGAACTTGTATATTCATAACTATAATTCCTCCTTGTTTTATACTTGTATGTTACATTTTATTTTTCAAAATTTGTTCAGATTTTTCAATTTTAAAAAATAAAAAAATAGATATTCCTCAATTTAGAAGATTATCTATTTTTATATACATAACTATTATGTGGAAGGTATCTAATATATCCCTATAGAATTATTTTTTAATAAGCAACGTCACCTGAGCACCACCTCTATCTGGATTTGATAAAAATAATTCTCCAAAATGTCTAGTTGCAACTTGTTTAGCAAATGCTAACCCTAAACCATAGTGCTTATTATTCCTACCTTTATTCTCAGTATAAAATAACTTATCTGCATTTAATAAGGACTGTTCAGTAAAAGGGAGACCATTGTTCCACACTCCAAAATTAATATACTCTGTTTCCTCAATGATAGTAAGAGTAACTTTTTTTTCTCCAGAACTATATCTTGCTGCATTTGCTAAAATGTTAATTAATGCCCGATTTAAATTAAAGCGATTTCCCTTAAAAAATATTAATTTTGTAGTATTAATAATTTTGAAATCAACCTTTGCATTATTCATTACAGATTTCGCTTCTACTGACAGCTCACTTAAAAATTCGGATAAATGTATCTGTTCTCCATAATCTTTATCTTCAATTAGTAATCTTGAATAATCAATCATTGAACTAAAGTATCTTTCAAAAACTACTATACTGTTATTCATTGACTGAGTGTATTCCTTCTGTTGAACAGTCAAGTTAGTTAATTCAAGCAACTCTAAATTTCCCTTTAGTACTGTTAAAGGAGTTTTTACATCATGAGCTAATGCACCAACTTGAAAAGATAAATCTTCCTTCTCCCTTCTCTCTGATTTGAGTAAATTAGTTAACTCGTCGTCCTTTTGATATAATACAGAAAGAATTTCATCGAACTCTTGTATTTGAGCAGGAATGTTTTTATCTTTAAATGTTAACTGTCCCATGTTTAAAGTCTTTTTTTGTATGAGGAGAAAATTATTTGAAAATTCTTTTATTAATCTTGTAAGTGACCAAATGAGTAAAATTGTTTCGATAACGAAGAAAAATAAATAAGAAAATAGATTAAATGAAAAGTGACGCAAATTCGGATTAACAAACTCAGGTATCATGGGTTGCCTGACAGTAAGTACAATCTCTGAATTAGCGTAATACCCATAATACACTGCATCATTACTTATGGATTCATTTTTAGCAAAAACTTCTCGATAGGCTGGCAAATCCTTTTTTTGATAGTTACCCTCTTCAATTGTACCCGTCTTGCGATTAAATACAACATAGTCAAATATAGAGTTATTCATTGCTTGGACTACATCACTTAAATTGCTGCTATCACTCACTGAAATTTCCATTTTAGAGCCGTATACATTTAATTGTCCAGTAAAAACAAGTAAATAAGTAAATATAAAAAATAAAAGTATACCCAGTAACGTACCTGTTACTAGTTCTAAAACAGTCCTTATTATACGTCCTCTAATTGTACTATTCTTCTTAATCATGCCACTTGTATCCCATACCTCTAACTGTTTTTATAGGATTAATTCCATAGGATGAGAATTTTAATCTTATTTGATAGATATACTCAGATATTGAACGAAAGAGGGTTTCAGCATCATCATCATAAACATTTTCATATATATCTTGTACAGTAAAAATCTTTCTTGGATTGCTAGATAATAGCTCTATGATATCATATTCCCTACTTGTAAAGGCAAGACTATCTCCATTAATACAAACAATTTTTTCTTGTAAATAAATCGTTATTGGGGATAATTCTCGAACAATTTGATTACTTAATTCACCTTGTTTGTATCGTTCTTCTCGTTTGAGATTTGCAGCAACTTTGGCAATTAATTGATTGATGCTGAAAGGTTTTGTAATATAGTCATCTCCTCCTAAATTCAACCCTGATACTATATCATCTTCGGTATCTTTTGCACTAACAAAAATAATAGGAGAGCTTACTTTATTTCTAATCTGCTTACAAATTTGCATACCATCTATATTAGGCATCATTACATCTAATAAAATCAAATCAAATCCTTTGAAATTATTAATATTGATTGGTACGGTGACTTCTTGATACGTCGTTACCTGATAGTTTTTCATCTCTAAAATAGTTCGCATCAGTTTCAAAATTTCAAAATCGTCATCTACAACTAATATCTTATACATTCTATCACCTCAAAATATTTTAGAGAACTATCTGCAAAGCTCCGTATTCTTGACAAAGAATAGTCTCAATACATCAATTTGTAATTGTTCTTTATTTTTTAAATTATATTTTTAAAAACTAGTACAAATCTATTTTACACTATCTTGAACAAAATTCGTAATATTTAATAATCTAATTTGAGTGCCATCAATGCCATTTCTAATCCAGCAAGAATATCCATAACTTTCCTATCTATATGTGAATAATCCTTCCCCTTAAGTTCTCTAAGGTAATGTTCCAATGATTCTTGATTATTTACCATAACCTACTGAAGAAACAATTATTGAACCTTGACATTTGAGATTATATCAGAGAAAATTCAGATTTTATTCAGAGAAAAAATCATCTTTACACTACTAGTGAAATTCAAATTTAAGAAAGAATCAATTTCTAAAATTTTTCATGTCCTAAAAAGCGGAATAAATTTTGAACTTGTTAAGATTATTTTCTATTCCTTCTTCCACTTATATCCTGTCCAGCATGCTAAAGCAAGTAAAACTAAATTAAAGATGATAAAAAAAGTCGTAAAACTAAATAATCCATTTTGAGCTAGATCTGCCGTGTAAAGTTCAGTCTATATAAAGAGAAGATAAATTCCATAGCCTTCCACGAAAATAAGAAAACTGACAAAACCAATCAGGAAAAGTCCACTGGCAATAAGAAAGAGTCTCCATAAAAGAATGAGAATTCCTACTACTGCTAAAAAAATTACTTGGATAAGGAGTAAATCATTCATGACTTGTTCCTTCCTAACCAATCAACTGACGATAATGGGTGGTAAGAGAGGAATCAAATTCCTCTAGCTTTTGAACTAAGTCCAAATACTCCTCTTTCTCATGATATTCAAAGTCCACACCTCGATGATTCTGAAGCGCGATTTCCAATTGACTAGTGAGTTCTCGTTTGGAAAAACTGTAATCCCCCGTCACTTCCTCATAATGTTCCTTTAGCTCCTTGTAGGCTTGGTATTCTTCAGGTGTTTTAAATCCCTGTACTAAAGCTTCTTCTAATTGATAATTAGACCTTCTTTCTATAAAAACTAGGTCAAGCATACCAGATAAAGCTTGGAGCTTTTATCACAAGAAAAAGACTCCGAAGAGTCTTCGCATTACTTATGCAATTCTTTATTACTCAATATATGAAAAATCCCCCACAGAAGAATATTTACAATGATAAACAGCAATATTTCCACTAAATTAAAGTCTATCAAATTCCGTGACCGCATTGCCACCATAGCTTGGGAGTAGGGATAGATTAAAGATAATTTATCTGATACAAAAATCATCATAAATCCTACGAAAGTACCAATAGCACCAATTCCCACAGATTTACTGAAAACACGAGTTTTAGCTGTCACAAAAAACTGTACTGCCATCATACTAATTGTTCCAAAAATCCCCAATAAATCCCACTTGAGGTAGGTGAACAAATTAGAAATTTCTAAATGAGCTAGGTGGGTACTGACATAAAAAATACCAAACAAGAACAACTGTAAAACAGCAATAAACAAGATAATTACTATTTCTTTTGCCAACAATAATTTCCCAAGACTGACATTATTAGCTCTGAGAAATTCAATATTTTTTCTATCAAACTCTTTTCCTAACATCATGGCTACATAAAGGCTGACCAAAATCGGAAAGAAAAACTGGCTATAATAGAAGGTCAATTGTCCCCATAAAACAGGCACTTTTTCACTTTCTTCAACCATAGAATAAGCTGCACCAAAGTAAATCCCAAGACCAATCAGGCTACAAAAAGCTAAGAAGCAAATACCAATCATCAACATGGAAAATTTTTTAGTTTTCCGCCATTCTACTGATAGATAAGACATCATAGCTTACCTCCTTTCTTTTCAACCAGATAGAGAGATAAGAAGAGATAGATTAGGGCTATTGGCAAATATGTAAATAGTTTAAATCCTAGGTTTGTCGCAAAAACATAACTCACTTGACTGGCGACTTGCTGGTAATCCACCAGAGACAGATATCCTATACCACCAAAAGGGAAAATCAGCTGTAGAAAAGCTGGTGCATGACCAAATCCAACTCCAAGAAATCCTCCGAAAATCCCTAATGCCAGTATCAATGCCTGCTTCTTCAGTAAAAACTGCAAAGTCAAAAACAGACAGGTTAAGACAAAAGAGGCTAGCAAGAAAATGACGATTTGCCAGAGGATTAGGCTAACAGGCATTTCTAGACCTGATAAGATTGCAATCAACTGGGCTACTACTCCCTCCAAAAAAGCGAGAAAGATCAAAATGAACATGGTCAGTCCAAGCTTACTCAGAAAGATATGCCGTACATTTTCACCATTTGCCAAAAGCAGTTTGAAAGTGTTGCCCTCCTTCTCGTTCTTGACAATTCGCGATACAAAGAGAGCAATCACAATAGGGAGAATCAAGCCATTTACTTCTTTTATCATATAGAAAATCAGGCTAATCTGGTGCATGTCTGGATTACTTAGGTAGCGTGTAGCGGCTGCAATTGCCCAAGCAAATCCGACTCCCATAACTAGTATGCTAATGAGGAAGGATTTGGTTCGTTTTGCCTTGAGCAATTCAATAGACAAATTATTCAACATAAGACTCACTCCTTGGTTAAGTTGAGGAAGATAGATTCCAAGGTTTCTTGTTCTTGCTTCACTTCATAAATTGGAACTTTCTCGACTATTAAATCTCGTAACAAACTAGAAATCTGCTGATCGGCAAGGTTAGTCAGCTTGAGTTTATCCTCTTGTATCTCCAACATCTTGCACGGATAACCAAATAACACTTGGCTAATGGCTTCACGTCGACCTCTAAAATCCCCACGCACTTCCAGCCATTTATTAGACTGAATTTTACGAATTTCTCCCTCGTAAACCAGTTGACCATGATTGATAATCCCCACACGGTCAGCTATATGCTCTACTTCAGAAAGGATATGAGTAGAGATAAATACAGTAATGCCCTGTTCTTTTGCCAACTTGATAATCAGTTCCCGAATTTCATGAATCCCTGCTGGGTCTAGCCCGTTTGTTGGCTCATCCAGTATCAACAAACGCGGTTTCTTGACTAAGGCAAAGGCTAAAGCCAAGCGCTGTTTCATACCCAAAGAATAATCTTTAACCAATTTTTTCTTGTTTTTAGGTTGATCTAACCCAACAATTTTCAATGTTTCCTGAATATTTTTCTTATCAAATCCAAGGATTTTTTGGAAGACCAAGAGATTTTCATAGCCTGTCAAATTAGGATAATAAGACGGTTCTTCAATCATAGAGCCAATCTGATTAAGATACTGCTTGTCCGTACCTATAGATTGACCGAACACTTCAATCTCCCCAGCTGTACGAGAAATCAAAGACAAAATTATCTTCATGGTGGTTGTTTTCCCAGCTCCATTTGGACCTAGAAAACCATAAATCTCACCTTGTTGAACTGATAAGGAACTAAGGTTAACTACCTGAGTGTCCTTAAATCCCTTTTGTAAGTTTTTTATCTGTAAAACATTACTAATCATTATGAACTTCCTCCTCTAAATCAAATAATTTTCTATAATTTTGATTTCTATAAATCAAATTATCATGAGTATCTTTGATAACATCTCTACTACTCTTATCAACAAAAATGATAGAATCAACATAATTCAGAATATCTAATTGGTGACTCACTATTACCATTGTTTTGTCTGAATAAAATGAATTATTCCACTACCAGCACCAAGAACGTTATCAAGTTCTTCAAGAGTTAATTCTTGAAGAGAATTCATTACTTCAATCTCAACGAGATTCATTTGTTGTTTAGCCATTTGGAAATACCTCACTGATTAAAATTTATTTGAGAAGTATCTCTATCTAGGTTATGTCTTTATTATAGACATGCTAGATTAATTTTAAACTAAGCTAACCTTAATTTTACATTAAGATTAAAGTATCTTGCTTTTTTCATTCTTTTAAATGGTATAATATAGATAAGCGAGGTAAGATTATGAATTTCGAACAACAACTCCTGAATAAGCACATCCTTATCATTGATGACGATAAAATTTTAAACTCTTCCATAAGAGATATTCTCACTGCATACGGATTTTCCAATCTAACATCAGCCTATGATATAGAATCTAGTTTGGGCATGATTGAAACAGAGCAGTTCGACCTTTTCCTTTTGGACATTATGCTCCCCGATGGTGATGGCTACACATTAGCAAAACATATCCGAAAAAAAGGCGATACTCCTATCCTCTTTCTGACTGCCAAAAATAATCCTGAAGATGAGGTAGCTGGTTTCAATGCTGGTGGTGATGATTATGTCGTAAAACCCTTCATTCCAAAAAATCTTATCTATCGTATTATGGCTCTGCTCCGGAGAAGCTATAAATCAGAACAGGAAGCAATACAGATTGGACAGACTTTGGTAAGTTTTCGGAATGCAACAGTACAAAAGAATGGAGCAGAAATTTCTATTACACCAATTGAAATTAAGATTTTGAAAAAACTTTACGATAATAAAAATTACATCGTTTCAACTGAATCTCTCTGTGATACGATTTGGGGAGTGGATAGCTTTGGTTATGAAAACTCTTTGACTGTACATATTCGGAAAATTCGAGAAAAAATAGAAGAAAATCCTTCAAAACCTCAATATTTAAAGACAGCTAAAGGGCTGGGATATAAATTGTTATCATGATTATGAACCAAACCAAAATTTTAAGGTATTCACTAAAGAAATTTATCTTTTTTTCCATCATTATCTTTATTACCAATATTATTCTAATTGCCAGTTTTGTTTTCTACATTAGGGAAAAGCAAACTGCTACTGAGACTGTAAAAATAATTTCTGAACACATTACCATCACAAAAAATAACGTCCACATACCTAAAAAAGATATCTCTAGTCTAAAAGAACAAGAGTTATGGCTAATGGTATTGGATAAGCAGACTGGAAAACAAGTGTACGAACAGTATAAACCTACAGAAATTCCTTCGCAATTTGACTATGGGGACATTTTACAGTTTTCTCGCTATTATCTTTCAGATTATCCTGTTTTTAGTCAGATAAAAGGTGGCTACATCATTGTTGTTGGTTTTCCAAAAGATAAAATTGCTCGTTATAGTTATAATTACTTAGATATAGATAGTATTCGCCTAATTCCACTAGTAGCATTTGGAGTATTGCTTTTCAACTGCCTTTATTTCGCTTTTCTTTACTACTATGGTGTGACGCATATCAATCGTAAAATTGCGCCTCTTGTAACTGCTATTCAGAATCTCCCAGATGGTTTGAAAAATCCAATAAATTCTATATCAGAACTAGAATATCTTACAACTGCAATTAATCAAACCGATACTCTACTCAAAGAGAATGAAGTCTTTAAAGAGCAATGGATTTCAGGAATTGCACACGATATCAAAACACCTCTTTCTGTCATCATTTCTAACGCGTCCTTGTTAAATGATTCTGAACTAGATACACAGTCTAAAAAGCATATTCGCCCAATATTGACAGAATCCTATTACATCCAAAATATTTTAAATGACTTAAATATAGTAGCCCGCCTTTCATCCGGTCATCTTCAATTAAATCAGACTGAAACAAAAATTATCCCCTTCTTCAAAGACATTCTCATCCATATTTTAAATCAAGAAATCTGGAATGAATTTGAATTTGAATTTGATTACGATTGTTCACTTGTTAATCAATCTATCATGATTGAGCAGTTTTTAATCACAAGAGTTATCCATAATATCATCTACAACTCTGTTTTACATAACGAAAAGGGTTGCACAATAAGAATCAACTTATTCAAAAAAAATACAAATGTAATTGTCGAAATCAAAGATAATGGACAGGGAGCTTCACCAGAAAAAATTGCTGAACTTAATGAATTATCTTTTAAAAACATTGATATTTCTAAAATTAGAACGACTGGAATTGGGCTAAAAATTTCAAAACAAATTGTTGATTTGCATCAGGGCTCTATTTCGTTTGCTAGTGTCCAAAATGAATTCTTTGAAAGTATCATTTCACTTCCGATTTTCAACATTACCAATTAGATAAAAAAATGGAGAAGAACCATTAGAGTTTTCTCCATTTTATTCATCTTATCTTCCACTTATACCCTGCCCAGCCTGCCAAGACAAGCAAAGCAAGGTTAAAGATGATAAAGAAAGTCGTAAAACCAAATAATCCATTCTGTGCCAAATCTTCCGTGTAAAGTTCAGTCTCTGTAAAGAACAGATAGAATCCATATACCTCAGTAAAGAGAGTAGCACAGGCTAGTCCAATTAAAAACAATCCACTAGCCAGAACTATGAGAATCTAGAGAATCTAGAGAATCAAGGCAATCATGCCCACGACTATGAGAATAAGAGGAAGAATCAGAAAATCTGTCATAAGGCTCCTCCTAGTCTACCATGCGACGATAAAAGTCTGCGTCCTAGCAGATGTCTCAAAAACCATCTTACTGACAATCCAGACGCTTATTCGACTGAAATAGCTTCTGAATTTGACTGTCATCCAACTACTATCCACTATGCTCTCAAAGCTATGGGATACACTCGAAAAAAAGAACCACACCTACTATGAACAAGATCCAGAAAAAGTAGCTTTATTTCTTAAAAATTTTAATAGTTTAAAGCACCTAGTACCTGTTTATATTGATGAAACAGGATTCGATACTTATTTTTATCGAGAATATAGTCACTCATTAAAAGGTCAGATAATAAGAGGTAAAGTATCTGGAAGAAGATATCAGAGGATTTCTTTGGTTTCAGGGCTAACAAATAGTGAGTTAATCGCTCCAATGACTTACGAAGAAACAATGACGAGCGACTTTTTTGAAGCTTGGTTTCAGAAGTTTCTCTTACCAATATTAAATATACCATCAGTTATTATTATGGATAATGCAAGATTCCATAGAATGGGTAAGCTAGAACTCTTGTGTGAAGAGTTTGGGCATAAACTTTTACCTCTTCCTCCCTACTCACCTGAGTACAATCCTGATTGAGAAAACATGGACTCATATCAAAAAGCACCTCAAAAAGGTATTACCAAGTTGCAATACTTTTTGGCTCTATAATATTTGTAGTGGGTAACCCCCCTATAGATATTATGGAGCCTATTTTGTTGTAGAAAAAAAGTCCCATATGACCTATAATGAAAAGCGACCAAACAACTCATTAGAAAGATTCATATGGAACAATTACATTTTATCACAAAACTACTCGATATCAAAGATCCAAATATCCAATTTATGGATATCATCAATAGGGATACACACAAGGAAATCATCGCTAAACTGGATTATGAGGCCCCATCTTGCCCTGATTGCAGAAGTCAAATGAAGAAATATGACTTCCAAAAACCGTCGAAAATTCCTTACCTTGAAACGACTGGTATGCCTACTAGAATTCTCCTTAGAAAGCGTCGTTTCAAGTGCTATCATTGCTCGAAAATAGCGGTCGCTGAGACTCCTCTAGTAAAGAAAAATCATCAAATCCCTCGTATTATCAACCAAAAAATTGCTCAGAAGCTGATTGAAAAAACTTCTATGACCGATATTGCCCATCAGCTTTCCATTTCAACTTCAACTGTCATTCGAAAACTCAATGACTTCCGTTTTAAGCATGATTTTTCTCATCTTCCTGAGATTATGTCTTGGGACGAGTATGCCTTTACAAAGGGAAAAATGAGTTTCATTGCACAAGACTTTGATAATCTCAACATTATCACTGTTCTTGAGGGACGAACACAAGCTATTATCCGAAATCACTTTCTTAAATATGATAGGGCAGTCCGATGTCGAGTGAAAATCATTACGATGGATATGTTTAGTCCCTACTATGACTTGGCTAGAAAACTTTTTCCGTGTGCTAAAATCGTTCTCGACCGCTTTCACATTGTCCAACATCTAAGCCGCGCTATGAGTCGTGTCCGTGTTCAAATCATGAATCAGTTTGAGCGAAAATCACATGAATACAGGGCTATCAAGCGCTACTGGAAACTCATCCAACAGGATAGTCGTAAACTTAGCGATAAACGTTTTTATCGTCCTACTTTTCGCATGCACTTAACAAATAAAGAGATTCTAGACAAGCTTTTGAGCTATTCAGAAGACTTGAGACACCACTATAATCTCTATCAGCTCTTGCTTTTTCACTTTCAGAATAAGGATCCGAAGAAATTCTTTGGACTCATTGAGGACAATCTGAAGCAGGTTCATCCTCTTTTTCAGACTGTCTTTAAAACCTTCCTCAAGGATAAAGAGAAAATTGCCAACGCCCTTCAACTACCCTATTCCAACACCAAACTGGAAGCCACCAATAATCTCATCAAACTTATCAAGCGCAATGCCTTTGGATTTCGAAACTTTGAAAACTTCAAAAAAAGGATTTTTATCGCTCTAAACATCAAAAAAGAAAGGACGAAATTTGTCCTTTCTCGAGCTTAGCTTTTCTTCAACCCACTACAGTTGACAAAGAGTCGCTTTTTTTGAGGCTCTTTTGTCTTGTTCTTGTTTCAATTTACTATACAACACAGATGAACTACATGCCTGTCGTACCTAGAAAATCCTAGTTTGGTTGAACCAAACTAGGATTGTTTTGTCTTGAAATGATAGTAGGCACCCAACATACCTGCTGTGTTTTGGTGATGGGCAAATTCTAATCGTGTTTTTTCAGCTAGGCTTGGTACCAAGGCATCTTTTAAGGCTGTGCGAATTTTTGGTTTGAGGATAGCCTCTTGCCCCATAATACCGCCACCTAGAATAACCACTTCTGGATTGGCCACATAACAAATATTTGCCAGACCTTTCCCAAGGTAGTCTACCATGCGGTCAATGCCAGCCATACAGATTTTGTTTCCTTCGGTAGCTTCCTTAAAGATACGTCGGCCATTCCACTGATCAACTGGATCACCATGACCTGCTGCTACATACTCCACCAAGGCTGTCGTAGAAGCAAGATCTTGGAAAGCACCATCCTGCATATGCATATAACCAACTTCACAGGCTGAATTGCTAAAACCATGGAAGACTTTTCCATCCATAATCAGGCAACCACCGATACCGGTTCCAATGGTCAAGCAAAGAGTGACACTCGCTCCCTTACCTGAACCAGATACTGCCTCAGCAAGACCTGCACAATTGACATCATTTTCAATCTCGCAAGGGATTTCAAAGGTACTCTCAATTTCTTTTTTAAACTGAGTTCCAGCATAGTTGGGAATCTGAGGGCCAGCGTAGAAAATCTCACCCTTATCTGGATCCACCATTCCCGCAGAAGAAATAGCAACACCTGCTACTGGGCCTTTTTCTTGATAGCTGGCAACGATATCTTTTGTCTTTTGTAAGATATGGGGACCACCCTTATGCGCCTCAGTTGGCATTTCATGCGATTCAACAAGTTGGCCTTCTTGGTCGATCAAACCATATTTGATGTTGGTTCCACCGATATCAATTGCAACGTAGTGTGTCATAAATACCTCCTTATGGATTAGAGGAAGCGCTCCTTGGTTTCACGAATCAATTGAGCAGCTGCTTCTACAACTGGACGATCTTCTTCAGTCACTGGTGTCAATGGTGAACGAACAGAACCAATATTCAATCCTTCATTAATCTTCAAGACTTCCTTAATCACACCGTACATATTTCCATGTGCAGCAGTCAATTTACCAATGATTGCATTGATAGCGTATTGTAATTCACGCGCTGTTTCCAAATCTTTGTCAGCAATCAATTGATTGAGTTTCAAGAAGAGTTCTGGCATGGCACCATATGTACCACCAATACCAGCTTTAGCACCCATGAGACGGCCACCTAAGAACTGCTCATCTGGACCATTAAAGACGATGTGGTCTTCCCCACCAAGGCTCACAAAGGTTTGGATATCTTGAACTGGCATAGAAGAGTTCTTAACACCGATAACACGTGGATTTTTCAACATTTCAGTGTAAAGACTTGGAGTCAAAGCAACACCTGCCAATTGAGGAATGTTGTAGATGACATAGTCTGTATTTGGAGCTGCAGAACTGATATCGTTCCAATATTTAGCAACTGAGTATTCTGGCAAGCGGAAGTAAATCGGTGGAATTGTTGCAATGGCATCTACACCCAAGCTTTCTGCGTGGCGAGCAAGTTCCATACTATCTTTGGTATTGTTGCAAGCAACGTGGGCAATAATAGTCAATTTACCTTTGGCTACCGCCATGACTTCTTCCAAAATTAACTTGCGATCTTCAACGCTTTGGTAGATACATTCACCAGAAGAACCATTGACATAAAGACCTTGAACACCTTTATCAATGAAGTATTGAACCAAGGCACGCGTACGCTCTGGACTTACTTCTCCTTGATCATCATAACATGCGTAGAAGGCTGGAATGACACCTTCGTATTTTTTTAAATCTGACATAGATTTTCTCCTAAGATTTCTTTTTTCTGCTGAAAGCAGGGATTTATTCTTTACGTTTTTAGTATACACCTTATGAAAAACGCTTTCAATATCTTGTGTACACTTAGATTTTAGTTTCGATATGAATTTTGAAATGTTTATGGCTTGAAAGTAGTTTCATAGACAAGCCATCCTATTGATATTTTGCGAAAATTTTCCCCATCAATCCAGTCTGGAAAAAGACCAAGAGCCCAAACCCAAAAAGCAGGAAGGCTGAGCCACCTAAAAGTAAAGTGAAGGCGGATAGATAAAGAACCATCAAAATAAGAAAGAGAATAGCTAACATGAGGAAGAACCAAGGAAAGTTAAAACTTGCCAAGATAAGTCCTTTTTGCAGCACTTCTTTCCAAGTCAAATCATAGCGTGCAGCGATGGGATAGCTAGCCAACATCACGATAGTGAGGAAGATAAGAACGCCTAGACAAATAGCTTTCACCATTTGGAAAGGCATAGCTGTCTGACCCCAAAAGAGATAAAGATCTAGAATGCTTAATAAAACAATGCCCAACTCAAGCAGACCTAACTGAAGACCTAGCTTCAGATTTTGCTTGAAAGCTCTTAAATAGATTCTAAAGACAGGCACACGTCTGCTCTTCTTAATCTCAAACATAGTCTCGTAGAGGCTAATTTTAGCCACTCCAATCGTCACGATGGGCAAACAAGAGACGACAAAAAGAAGATTGGCTGTCACGATATCCAAGACCTTCTCACTAAAACGCATGAGAAAGTTATCTGTATCAAATGCTGCCTTGATAAGGCTTACTCCTTTTTGTGCCATATTTGCTCCTCCTTATTTTTTAGTCAATCAAAATTTTAAAGAGATATTTGCGAACCTTCTGTTCCATACCTGCATAGCCATTTGGCTGGTGTGGTTCTCCTGGAAAGAAAATCGCAAAATTGTGATAACCCAACAAGAGTGGGTATTTTTCATGACAATGCACAAAGCCAATGTCACTCGCTTCGTCGAATGCTACTGCCTCGTCTTTGATACGTGAACCGTAGCTCGAATATTCATGTCCTTCTACCAGCAAATGCAAATCTGCATAGTTCTTATGATGCTCAAATTGATCATTTTCAGCTTGATTGAGGACATTTTCCTGAACAACTAGAAAGACCTTGTCCCCGTCAATCTCATACTTTCCTAACTCAAAAGAATCTTTACGATGTTGATAGAGATAGTCGATAGCCTTGTCTAGATTGGGATGAATTCCTTTGTAAAAGGTGATGTTTTTCAAATCGTCAAAAATCATACTCTTTCCTTCGTTTCTGATAGTTAACTAAAATTATTCTTAAGTTGATAAGTGTCTAACAAAATCTCTAAGGTAAGCAAATACCCTACATTTTGTAGACACTTATAACTCTGTATTCTCTTATACTCAATGAAAATTGAAGAACAAACTAGGAAGCTAACCGCAGGCAATACTTAAGTATGGCAAGGTGACGCTGACGTAGTTTGAATTCAATTTTCGCAGAGTATTAACCTTTGACCGCTCCCATAGTAATACCCTGAGTGAAAGATTTTTGGAAGACTAGGAAGACTGTTACGATTGGAACTGCTGCAAGAGCGGCACCTGCCATGATCAAACCATAGTTGGTTGCCATTTCAGCTTGCATAGTTGCAACCCCAAGTGAGATGGTCAAGTTTTGACGTGAAGTCAACATAACCAACTGCATGAAGTAGTCGTTCCATGTATTGATGAAGGTAAAGATTGCAAGGGCTGCAAATCCTGGTTTCACAATCGGGAAGGCTACGCTCCAGAAAGTACGAATCTCACCACAACCGTCGATTTTAGCTGACTCAAGCAACTCTGTAGGGATATTCTCACTGAACTGTTTCATGAGGAAGACCCCGAATGGCCATCCAATCAAAGGCAAGATAACTGCCCAAAGTGTATCATGGATTCCCATGAAGTTGACGATACGTACCAATGGCACAAGGACAACTTGTTTTGGAAGTGCCATGGCAGCGATAAAGATGGCAAAGAGAATACGCTGACCATAGAAACGTTTTTTAGCCAATACATAACCTGCTAGAGAAGAGGTCGCACAGACTAAGAACATGGTTACCAATGAAATAAATACAGAGTTCCACATCCACTGCAAGGCAGGGTTTTGCACCATAAGTTGTTGGAAGTTTTCCATGGTTGGCATTTTAGGGAACCATTGTGGTGGAATAACGATTGTATCAGGTTGTGACTTGAAGGCACCTGTCAAAATCCAGTAGAACGGAAAGATGAACAGCACGGTCAACAAGAGCAAGATAATAGTTGAAATAACAGTAAAAGCTGTTAAAGGTTTCTTTTGTGTAGATTGCATAGCTGTCTCCTTTCTTTAGTATTCTACGTCGTTTCCAAGTACTTTAAATTGAACAAAGCTTACGATAGCGATCATAACTGCTAGGAATACACCAATTGTGTTGGCATAGCCATATTCTGTCAATTGGAAGGCTTTTTCGTAAAGGTAGTACATAAGTGTACTTGTTGAGTAGTTTGGACCACCAGATGTCAACAACTGAATCAAGGCGAAACACTGGAATGAGTTGATTGTTGTAATGATTGCGATGTAAAGTGTTGTTGGAAGGAGGCTAGGCCATTTAATCTTCCAGAAAACTTGCAATTCAGTGGCACCGTCAACCCGAGCTGCTTCCACCAATGAATTGTCGATATTCCCCATCGCTGCGATATAAAGGATAATCGGCTGACCAACAGATGTAGTCAAAAGGATAATCATAATCGCCATCAAAGCCCAGTTTTTATCTCCCAACCAAGAAATGTTCTGGCTGATGATGTGGCTTGACTTAAGGACAAAGTTTAGAATCCCTGATAGTGGGTCATAGATCCATTTCCAAACAACTGTTACGGCAACACTACCTGTTACAACTGGAAGGAAGAAGACAAAACGGTAGAAGGATCTGGCAATAGCATTTTGATGATAGGTCTGAGATGCTACAAAGAGTGAGAATAGAACAACAACTGGTACAGATCCAATAACCAGAATCACGGTATTGATCAAAGACTTCATAAAGACAGGGTCTTTAAACATGCGAACATAGTTGTCCAAGCCTACAAACTCAAATTTAGTCATTGAGTAGTTAAAGAAACTTGTAATGAATCCCATAATCATAGGAGCCAATACAAAGATGACAAAGAAGAATAATACTGGTGCTAGGAAAGCGTAGGAAATCACTGTTTCCCGCATACGAATTTTATTGACTTTCACAGTCGGCACCTCTCTTTCACAAATAAAATATTTTGGATTTTCTTGAACTGTTTTAAAATCAAAATGAAATTTTTTAAGATTCGCTTATGTAAGAACTTCATTTTAATTTCTTGACAGTTCCTTACATTTCAAACAAAATCCTCCCTTTTCTTACATAGACTATGCAAAGGGAAAAGGGAGGAGTCAATCTGATTTAGTGCTTATTGTTTTGTAGCTTTTTTAATTGTTTCGTTAGCTTTTTCAGTGAAGGCTTTCAAAGCATCCGCTGGTTTTTCGTCACCATTTGATACAGATTGCAACATTGGGAACCAAAGTGTTCTCATTTCAGCAAAACCATTGATAGTGTTGTAGTATGGTGAGTAGTATTTAGTCCAACCACTGATTGTTTCCATACGTTTGTCTTCATAAAGTTTGCCAAATGATGTACGAACTGGGAAGGCACCTGTACGAACAACGTCTTTTGGACCCCATTCTTTGTCATCCGCGATAAATTGAACGAATTTCTTAGATGCTGCAACTTTTTTGTCGTCTTTGTTGTTGAATACTGCAAATCCATTTACAAGGTATTCAAGAGCTGGTTTACCTGAATCTGATGGGAATGGTACTTCTACCACTTCTACTTTACTTGCTTCCAAGAGTTTAGCTTGGATACCGTTTTGAGCTGGTGCCCAAAGGATTGTGTAAGATGTTTGACCGTTGGCAAAGTTTTGGATATCTGCTCCACCGTCAAATTGTGAACCATTGTTCAACAAACCGTCTTTAATCCAGCTAGCTGCTTTTTCAAGACCTTTGACGAATTTAGGATCATCAGTTGTATATTTTGTTACATCTTTATCTGTTACAGAAGCTCCATAAAGGTTTGAGATGAAGGCACGTGTTCCTTGGTCTCCCCCTTGACCAGAACTGAACAATGAACCTGGTGTGTAGCCTTTATCTTTAAGTGCTTTCAAAACTTTTTCAAAATCATCAGTAGTCCAACCTTCTTTTACAAGGTTTGCAACTCCAGCTTCTTCCAACATTTTCTTGTTCATAGCCATGTAGAATGGTGCTGAACTGATTGGATACATGTAAGCTTTGTCTCCAGCTTTACTTGCTTGTACAATGTTTTCGTTGTTAACATCTTTGACGAATTCGTCTGTGAAGAGGTCGTTCAACTCAGCCAATTTACCATTTTTACCGTATTGGATGATACGTCCTGGTGCATCAAAAAGTACGTCTGGAGCTGTTCCGGCTTCGATAGCTGTTGTGATTTTTTCAGGGCCTGACTTGAAGTCGATGGTTTCTAATTTCACTTTTACATCTGGATTTGCTTTTTCAAAAGCTTCGATGATTGATTTTTCATATGTTCCAACACCGTCACCAGTTTTTTCTTGAGTGAAGACTGGGAATGCCCACCAAGTAATTTCTGTTTTTCCGCTATCGCTACCAGATTTTGCAGCATCTTTACTTCCACCAGAATTACCACATGCAGCAAGGCCAAGAACCGCAGCACCCGCAAGTACTGTACAAGCTAGTTTTCTAAATTTCATTTGTATTCTCCTAATTGATAAGCGTATCCATATTGGATAATGAGTAAGATTGCATTTGTATACGTTTTCATTTTATCCGACGCATCCACCACTCTCCTCTGTTTTGAGATTGTGTTATTTGAGACCAGCAACAAAGCGTTCTGTGATCTCTTTTGGTCTAGTAATAGCGCCACCAACAACAATACCTCGCACTCCATATCCTAGGATTTGTTTGGCTTGTTCTGGTGTATGAATTTTTCCTTCTGCAATGACATCTACACCAGCATCACAGAGTTTTTTGATCAATTCAAAATCGGGACCATCCACCTTTGGACTGTAAGATGTGTATCCTGATAAGGTTGTTCCGACAAAGTCAATTCCTGCTTCAACGGCTGCCAATCCTTCCTCGAAAGTACTTGTATCAGCCATCAAGAGCTGGTTAGGATATTTTTCCTTAACCTGACGAATGAACTCTTGAATCTCCAAACCATCATAGCGTTCACGCTTGGTACAATCCAGAGCAATGACCTCTATATCAAGTTCTGCCAATTCATCAACTTCTTTCATAGTAGCAGTGATGAAGGGTTCTTGCGGTGGATAATCTCGTTTTATTATCCCAATGATTGGAAGGTTTGTGACCTCCTTGATTTCCTTGATATCGCGAACACTATTTGCTCGGATACCGACTGCTCCACCTTGCTCAGCCGCTTTGACCAGCAAGGGAATGACTCCTCCCGCTTCTGTATAGAGCGGTTCGTGAGGAAGGGCCTGACAAGAAACGATGATTCCATCTTTGATTTGTGCAATCAAGGCTTCTTTAGTAATCTGTGGCATCCTCTTTCCTCCTTTTCTTTGTTCTTATGAGTTTATTATATATCATTTGTGAAGCGCTTTCAATACTTTGTAGTAGAATAGATTTCAGTTTCAAAAGTTATTTAATTCAAACAGGCCTGCTGAAAGTACTTTCAGCAGGCCTGTTTGAATTTTTTTAGGAGAATACCAATGTTTATTGTACAACTTCAGACAGTTTTACTTTACGATCTTCAAACATAGATTTTGTACAAGCATCTGCAGTAGCAATTGCTTCTAGAGCCGCTTCACCTGTCAACAATTTTGCAAATTCTTCTGATACTGGAGCTCCTTGCATAATCTCATGCAGATAGCGCATTTCTTTGTCAATGACAGATGATAACCATAATGGAGTACGTTTACCTGGTTTACCATAAGCAATTGCTCCGTCCATCTCTGTACTATGATAGATACGAGTCCGATCATCATCTTCTTCTTGCGATTCATGAATCAAGAAATAACTTTCTTGTCCATCTAGCTTAAGAGTTCCTTTACAGTTGAATAAGTCTAAGCGGATAGCACCTTTCGTTCCTTGAATCAAAACATAATGTTCACCCCAACGATAAGCTGACCCCCATTCTAACAAGGCAAAACGCTTATTAGAAAATTCCATATTGACAAAAATCATATCATCTTCATCACCGAAATTTTCACCTTCATGGGCTACATTTCCACCTGTCATGGTTACAGTTTCAGGCATACCACCCATAAGGAATTGCACGCAATCCAACTCATGGATGTGGTGATACAAGTGACCACCTGATTTTTCACGGATTTTTTTCCATGATACTGATGGTTGTTGTTCTTCCCAACCATTACGAGCTGTGTGACAGTATAGAACGTCTCCAATAACTCCTTGATTAATTAGTTCTTTTGCATGATGAACACCATTAAAGAAATTCATAATATGTCCTGCCATAAAGGTTACATTGTTTTCTTTACATGCATCTACCATCTCGCGACAATCTTGATAAGAAAGCGCAATTGGTTTTTCACAGAAAACATTTTTGCCATGTTGTGCAGCCTTAATAACTGGTTCTTTATGAAGATTATTTGGAGTTGCGACAATAACACAATCTACTTCATCGCTAGAAACCAAATCATCTAAGGAGCTTGCTACTTTTGCTCCCAATTCTTCTGCAATTGCTTCTGCATTATCTGGATCATAGAGAAGAGTAATCTCTGCTCCATCATTCTTTTGCATATAACGAGCTAACTCAGCCCCAAAATATCCTGTTCCAACAACACCATATTTAACCATGTTTTTCTCCTTTATTTTGTTAAATCATTAATTTCCAAATCTATATACTGAACTACATTGCTTAAATGCAATTCATTTCTCGACCATGAATCATATTTTTCAAACAATACACCTATGTGATGATTTGGCAATTCTGTAATCGCAGAATAGGCATAACCATACGAAGGCAAATCAATATCATAATGGTACTTCCAATCGATACTATCATCTTCTTTATTGACTAAACCGACAACTAATTGACCTCCCTTGCGGCCATTTCTAGAATTTGGTGTACTCAAAATGACTGCTTCTTTCCCATCAATTAATTGAGAGTATTTAATTGCAGATACTTGTGTACCATATGAAGTTTGTTGAATTCCATCGATATACGAAACTTCCGACCATGTTTCTCCAGAATCTCTACTAGTCATATAGGCAATCTTACCTGTAGTAGTTCTAAAGAATGTTCTAATCACACCATCTCTCATTTCAACCATTTGCGCTTCTGCTGTCGCATTCTTAAACGGAATTGAAGCTGAGGATTTCTTCCATGTTTGACCACTGTCATCAGAAATGAGATAAGTTAGTTCGCCACTAGTATATGTTGCAAAAATTAATCTGTTACTTGATTTTAATGCTAAACCTTGTCCGGGACATAAGTAAGTTCCATTATGTTTTTCTCCTAAAAACGGAGGCAATAACTTAAATTGTTCCCAACTCTCTCCTCTATTCTGACTAGTTGTCATTGCTATATAATTAGTAGGAGTCACTTTAAATAAAGAGTCTTTGTAGAAAACATTCATAGGAACCTGTTTTCCATTGTGTGTTTCTCTTAAAGAACCACTATCAAAATCAACCGAATATTGTTCGACTGTTAAAGACTTACCTCCCTCCAAAACTTCATACTTATCATTTACAGTATAATTTGTAGGTTTATTAGTCCTTTCATCGTAAACGACACCATTTTCTCTAACTGTGTAACGGAAATCATTATCTCCATCCTTCTTTAGTTTTAAATAATAATGACCGTTTATTTCTTTAAAACCTGAATCAGCTTTATTTGCATTATTATTTCCAATACCAGCAGGCATAACATCAGCTAATAATATCGTTTTCCCAGATTTTTTATCTTCAACAATGGATGAATCTATAAATGAAGCACTTCCACTAATTTGGCTATTCTTTAATTTATTATCTCGTGGCCAGTAAACCAACTGCTCCTCATAGTCATTAAACTTCATAGCAAAAGTTGGCTCACTCCACGTTTTCCCATTATCATCACTATAAGAAGTGGCGATATTAATCTTACTTTTAGAATCATGAGTTCCACCATAACGTGCATCAATACTTGATAGAACTCTTCCACTGCTTAATGTATACAATGTCGGTATTCTAAAATAGTTAGCTTGAGTAGAATCTCCTGATTGGAAAATTAACTGAAATGGATTTGACAAGGGAATAGTTGAAACTTCCTGATCACTAATTGCTTTATTAAATAGACTGATTTCATCAATACTTCCTTTTGCGAGGTAATGATCCTTGCCTTCACGATTAACAGCTCCTAGTGTTGCCTTATCTATACCATTTATATTTGAAATTGGTAAAAATGTATCAACTGTTTCAGAGAACACTTCTATACCATTAACATACATTGTGTATGTCTTATCTTTAGAATCTGATACAAATACGAGTGTATTTTCAACTGCCTGTCCTTTATGCTTTCCCCATAGTGAAGCTGGTCTAGAAAATAAATAATTTATTCCTTTTTGGGCATCTCTTATTTCTACACCTATCTCACCAGAATCTCTCATAAAAATTGAAAAGTAATTATTTTTAAAACCTGCTTTACTATTAGATAGACCAAACAAAGCTTGAAGCGAGTTTGGTTTATCTGCTTTAAATTTCATTACTACCGTCTGACTCTCTCCAGATAATTTATCTAATAACAAAGGGCTGATATCTATACTCTTATTGTTCAGTTGATATGAACCTCCTTGAAAAATAGGAGATATGGACAGTTGACCATAGTTTAATTCATTCGCATGAATCAAAGTGGGGACTCCCATTAAAAGACTAATTCCTACAACAGAAATTCCTAGTTTTGAATAAAGACCTCTCTTATTCATTTTTTCCTTCTTTCGTCTACTTCACAGATCCTTCTGATAATCCACTTGCAATTTTATTTTGGATGATAGAGAAGAAAATGATTGATGGAAGAACTACAATAACAGATGCTGCCATCATATCTCCCCAGTCTAGGATTTCTGAACCATTAAGTGAACGAAGGGCTACTGCTACTGTCATCTTTCCTGTATTGTTAATCAAAATCAAAGCATACAGGAATTCATTCCAAGCATTGATAAATGTATAAATAGCTGTTGCTACAATACCTGGTGCTACAATCGGTAGTACAACTTTATAAAAAGTAACAAATTTATTTGCACCATCAATTCTAGCTGCTTCTTCAATTCCAATTGGAACTGTTTGGAAAAATCCAACTAAGAGCCAAACTGCATATGGAACACTAAAAGATAGATAAACCATCATCAAGCCAAATAAACTATTTGTTAATCCAACTTTAGCAATGGCAATTGAATAGGGAATTGCTAACAAAATTGGTGGGAAAATGTAGGTAATGACGAGTAGTCTCGACATGATTGCTCCCAATTTAGGGAAAAATCGAACAATACCATAGGCTGCCATAGCCGAAATAATAATCGCAATAACGGTTGTAGCTAAGGCAATAATCAAACTGTTTCGAATATTATCAATAAAGTGCAAGTCGTTGATAACATGAGTGAAATAATCTAATGTAAATTGTTCAGGCCAAAATCGTGTTGGATACTGAGTTAATTCCCCTTTACCTTTGACAGAAGATATGATAATCCATACCAATGGGAAAATTGCAACGATGGTCGCACCAATCAAGAGTACATGTGAGAGAATATCTAAATAAATACCGGATTTCTTCTTCATTATTTTCTACCCTCCTTTTCCCACTTACTGATGATAGCAAAGTAGATAAAGCAAATTGCCACCAAGAATATAAAGAGCAATACTGTAACTGCTGAAGCACGACCCAACAATTTAGTTCCCCAACCTAGGTTGTAGGCAAAAATTGGAAGTGTCGTTGTAGCATTGGCTGGTCCACCACCAGTAATTAGGTAGATAATGTCAAAGTTATTAAAGATCCATACAGTTCTCAAAACAACTAGAAGCCCTACAACCACTTTAATATGTGGAAAGACGATAAATTTGAACACTTGCCAACTTGAAGCACCATCTATCTTAGCAGCCTCAAATTGTTCTTCTGGTACTGTTTGCAAAGCTGAAAGCACATTAACCATAATCATCGGCGCTCCAAACCAAATGTTGATAAACACCAAACATAGGAATGCCCATGTACTATCTGTCAAAAATGCAGGCGTATGTTCCATTAAACCTAATTTTACGATGAGATTAGGTAAGTAACCATAAACCCCGTTTAGAATCCACTGCCAAGAAAAGGCAATAACGATGGTAGGAAATGCCCAAGGAACAATCAATAAGGTCCTATATAATTTCTTGAAGTGGCGTACTCTGTGAAGAGCTAAAGCCAATACAAACCCTACTAAAACTTGACCAACTAATGAGAAAACGGTCCACTTAATTGAATTAAAGAACGCATTAAAGAAGTTGGGATCTGATAGCACAGCTTTATAGTTAGCTAAACCAACAAATTTATAATTAGGCATAATCAAATGCTTATTGGTAAAGCTATAAAAAATACTCGAGAAAAACGGATAAACAAAGAGTAATCCTACGATAATCATAGCTGGCAAAACAAATATCCAGCGAGTTAAATTACGTTCTTTAACCATTCTCCTTCTCCCTTCTTTTACAAGATTGGGCTAGGGCTTTTCAGCTCACTAGCCCACCTATTTTCTAGTCTTTTACATCTACTGAGCAGCCTCAAATAAATCGTTTAATTGTTTTTCTGCTTCTTTTGCTGCTTTCATAGGATCTGTTCCATTTGAAATGATATCTTGGAACATTTGTTCAATAATGTGTTGGTTAGTCAACATACCAGCTTGTACACTTGGTCCATTTTCATAACCAATAGCAGTACCTTTTTTAACAGCTTCAGTAATCACTTCTTCAGCATGTTTAAATTTCTTACGAGTTTCATTTTCTTTATAGGCTGCAGAATCGCTAATTCCCTTAATAGTTGGCAACATACCTACTGGAGTTGAATCAAGGAATTTAATGTAGTCTTCTTCATTATAAAGTGATTCTAAGAATGCTTTAGCAACTTCTGGGTGTTTTGAATTTTTCCAAACAACCATTGGAATGTTTGAGGTTTCAATTCCTTGGTCCTTATCAGATTCTTTGATTTTTGGAATAGGATAAGCATCAATCGAATCAATCAATTGAGGACTGTTGGCATTAATCCCTCCAATATGGAAGCCAGAGTTAAAGTCAAATGCTGTTTTTCCTTGGTAGAACAAGGTAGCTTGTTGAAGGACATTAAAGTTCAAAGAATCTTGAGGTGAGATTTCTTTATACATTTTAACCCAGTATTTAATACCATCTTGAGCAAGTTGGCTTGTCAAATCTGCTTTAAGATCTTTTGTCAAGAGACTTCCACCACCACTACGAACATAGAAGTTCAAGAAACGTGTTGCCATTAAGTCATTTGTTCCGAACGGAACAGACAAGCCATAAACTCCAGCTTCTTTCAATTTTTTAGAAGCTTCATAGAGTTGATCCCAAGTTTTAGGAACCTCAATATTATGTTCTTTTAACAAATCTGTTCTAACCCACATGACTTGTGCATGTGAATAAAGAGGAACAGAGTAGTAATCATTTCCGATTTTTGCTTCATTTAGGGCAGTTTCGTTAAATTTATCCTGTCCAATACGCTTGATAGAATCGTTTAGCGGAACCAAAGCATCTGAGTTTACCATTTCCATTACTTGGTTAGGAAGGGCTGTACTGATATCTGGCACATTTCCATTTGCTAAACCTGTAGTCCATTTAGTATAGAAGTCATTCCAAGAAAATGTTTCAATCTTGATTTTCGTTTTTGGATGTTTTTGCATGAAAGCATCTGCTGATTTTTGAATACTTTCTAAACGTGGTCCTTGAGTAAAGGAGTGCCACATCGTAATCTCACCAGATAATTCTGTCGGTGGTTCAGTGTCAGCTGTATTTTCTTTCTTTCCTGAGCAAGCCACCAAGGCAACGGCTGCTAAAGCAACTCCAGCTAGACATAAAAACTTTCTCATTTTTTTCATTGTTCTTCCCTTTCTACATTAAGAAATCGCAACTTTAAAGACAACTTTTTTCACAGGTTCATCATTTATACGAACCTTCGGTTGATGTAAATCTTCTGGAAAAGTGATGAGGCATTCGCCAGCTCTCAAATGAACTAACTGTTCCACTTTCCCTGTGTATAATTCAATATCTTTTTCTTCATCATATTTTTGGGTAACGCTTACATTTTCCGGCGACGTAACAGCCATGGCTTCTTCGTTTTCCAAAACTAAATGAATATCCAAATATTTTTGATGTGTTTCAAAGAAAGCCCCTGCTTGACCATCTGCTAGATAAGTAAAGCAATTCCCAAACAATCGATCACCATCGATATCAATCGGACCTTCTGTTAAATTTTCTAGTCCTGTTTTTTCTAGAAAATCTATTAATGTTGCAAAATGTGGATTTACTCCCACATAAGTTCCTAAACGACTAATTTTTGTAATAATCATACCGTATCCTCCTTTCTACAAATTTTTATTTATATATAGCAGCACCACACTCCCTATTTTAAAAATATATAATTTACGATATGTTAATTCTCAATTCTATTAAGAATTTGTCTCCGTTTCTTACCTATGATAAACTCCAAGAAAATTATTTATTACATATCTTATAACGTGTCTTACTTATGCCTCATTTTCCTTGTTTTATGAACCCATTATATACCTTTTTTGAAGCGCTTTCAATATTTGTTGTACGATAGAATATACTTTTATAAATATTTTATATAACACATTATCAAGAAATTACTTTCTATACCAAATATATTAATGTTTTTTATATTTAAATGATATGATTATAAACAACCCTTATAAAATAAGAAGAAATCCCTAATTGTCTCAAAATGTATTGAATATAATTGTAATTTTATCAATTAATTCAAAACCCGTCTAGAATTCCCATCTTTTTACTGAACTCTAGACTGGTTTATTTTCTATTTAAAAGTAATATCTATTATTTTATAACTAACCTTCACTATCCTTTCGTCTATAGAAAATCATGGCTCCTAAAATAACACCCATAAAACCTAGCAAAACTGTTGATATCGACTTATCCTCACCTGTATTTGGTAACTTGGACTGCTCATTATTACTTACTTTATTTTCCAGTTGACTAGATTGCGAGTGTCCATTTATTGATAACAACTTAGGAGATGCTGAATTAACCTCACCATTTTTATCTTCCCTATGATTATCAAGTACCACATTATCCAAAGAAAGTTGGAAAGTCATAGCATAGATACTAAAATGATTTGTCTCAAAAGTTACCTTCCCATCTTTTTGTAGGAATTCAAGTGTGTGTAAGTTTCCTTTAGAGTCAACATAATAAACATTCTCCACAGACTGATTTGCTGCAAAAGTAACTAGGACTTTCCCTTTAGGCTGAACAGCTTTACCACTTGCATCATTCAATTGGATATCATATGCTTTATAGTTTAATGAACTCAGAGCACTGACTCTAACTTCTTGAATCTGAACATCTTTAACATTCTTTAATACTTCTTCTGAAGCGTGAATTTGAACACTTCCTGTTGCATTTTTTAAAGTATGTTTTAATTTGGAAGATTCTGAAATGATAGAACTAGTAGTAACATTGTTATTTTTTAATGGTTTATTATTGTTTTCTGTGATAGAACTTACGTTTCCTTCTTCTATAATTGCTCCTGAATTTTCTTCTTTTTCTAATGGCTCTATAGTTCCAGTATATGCTGGTTTGTCAACAGTTGGAGCTAGCTCATATCCTGATGTACCTATTGGCTCTTTATATTCTGGAACCTCTATTACCTCCGGAGAGTCAATGTTTACTCCTCCTTCATATTCTAGAACTGATACCGTTGGAGCGTCTTCTGAGCCTACTGTTGATAGAAGACCAGTATACTCTGGAACCTCTGTTACAACAGAAGAAGCAGAATTTACTCCTCCTCGATAATCTTCTTTCTCCGAAACAAGGGCAAGTTCTGAATTTACTCCTCCTTCATATTCTGGAACAGATATTGTTGGAGCTCCTTCTAAACCTGATGTTCCCAAAGCACCTGTATATTCTTCAGTATAATGCACGACACTCTCCGCAGCATTCATCCCACCAGGAATTCCTGCTCCAGCAAGGTTGACTGTCAAATTATGCATACTTTCAATACTGCCATCAACTATACCAGTAATTTCTTGTCCAATATCTTTCTTATCTACAGCAAATAAAAGAGTTTTGCTATCATACTGAGTCATGAAAACAGCTGTTCTTCCATTCGCCAATCGCAAAATAGGTGCTCGATTTACCAGGACTTCTGAATCAAATTCTAGACCAAAAACACCTTTCCCCATCTCATAAGCTTGGCTAACTTTTGCTTCTGTCGGAGAAATCAAATCCTTACTCACAAAATCCCAATTAAATTTTTTATAGGATAAAGTATAATAGTTCTGTCCATTTTCACGATGTTCATACAATAAGCCGTATTCACCACCACCTAACTCTTGCAATGAATTATAAGCAAATTCTCCATTCTGAATTGGATTGTGTTTTAACCAAGTTAGCTCACCATTTTCCTCAACACGAGCCAAGTGAACTAAACCATTTTTACGTTCACGGCCTGGTCCAGCAGCATTGCTAAGAAGAATGTACTCTTTACCATCATGCATCGTATGAATAGCTGACATTTGAACATAGGCATCTTTTACTTCTGGATAACGTTTGATTGTCTTCTCCCAAGTAACCCCACCATCTTTACTGGTAGCAACCTGAAGATCTCCAGTCAATCCACGCATAAAGAGTTTTACATCCCCATTGTTTAATTGCAGAACCGTTGATTCTGTATTTTGAGCACTACTTTTATTCATATTTGATGAATGGATAACGCTATTTCCAACAGGTCGATTATCATTTGGTGACTCTCCAGCATGCCAAGTTTGTCCATGGTCATCTGAATAAATCAAACGTGAAGACTGTGATCCGCCTAAATGCGAAATATTGTTCGTTGTATAGGCTGGCACTAAAATACGTCCTTTATGAGCGCCATTGCGTAGTACAATTCCTGTTCCAGGACCTGTTCCAAGGAATTTCATCCAGTCTTGCCGAATACCTGGTGTGATATCTTTTGGAGCAGACCATGTTTTTCCATCATCATCGCTATATGACATCCACAAATAGCTCGTATTCGCTACTCTGAATGGATTTTTATCGCTTTGTTTAAAATAGATATTTCCAATTAATTCTTGATTTTTATAAAGATCTCCCTTATCTCTAAATCCAGCCTCTGTAGGATTAACCACGACTCGATAGTCTGTTTTTTGATTTTGTGAATTGAAAATCTCACCATTATCTCTTAGTGTATATCGTTCCGTCTCCCCTTGTTTGTAAAGAACCTGATAAGTTTTATCTCCTATTTCTTCATAAGCTTTTTCAGGTTGATTTGGCATTCCAAAAACAGCTCGCCCTTCTGGAAACATATCATAAATTGAAAAAATCCGTTTTGTCGTTGGATCTTGAACTAGAACCATATCAATATTAAGGGGTGATGTAGCAGTCTTATCAGTAGCTTCTGGATTATCGCGAAGATTAGAAATAGTTAGTTTATCTCCCCAAGTCTTTCCATTATCTTGACTGCGACGAATTACCATACCAATATCACCATAGTCAAAATGGTGTAAACGTCGTTCGTCACCCGCAGCGATCAAGGTTCCCTTATCTGTTTTTAATAAAGCTGGAATTCGGTAACTATTAATTCCTTCACCATTTGGCTGGTTATTTCTCCCACTCTCAAAAATATCTTTCTTTTCAGTAACTTCAGCGCCTTCAGGTAATTTTTTCTCTAAATCATTTCTTTCAAATAATTGGCTACGTTTTTTTACTTCCTCGATGGTTAGAGCACGATTATATACAGTTAGATTACGGATTTGAAGATTCGACCCCCACATTGTTTGGTTTGCTCTTCTAGTAGCTCCAATCTGTACTTTATTGACGTCTGGCATATCTTTAATAAAGCGACCTGATTTCGTGTTCGTTCTAGATAAAACTCCATTTACATATAAACGAACCTGCCCATTTGGCTGATCTGCTTTTGGTCTCTCTACCGTAAAAGTAACTGAATTCCATTGTCCTGGTTTTATTTTAAGAGGTGCATCTGAATAACTGCCATAAAAATGACTTCCATCAGCACCACGTGCTTCCACCATTGCAGTCCCTTTGTTCACAGACATACTAAAATATTCATCTTTCTTCTTATCACTTGATACAGAGAAAAGATTATAAAATTGAGGTGCATTGGCATCTGGTTTAAACTCCATATGAATGGTAGCATTTTGAAGTTGTTTCAACTGATCCAATTCTTCTGCTAGATCAACTCTCTGCCCATTCCCAGTATTGGTAGCCAGATCCTCTCTTTCAAAAACAGTTTTTACATTTGTCAACTCTCTGGCAAAAAAATCACGTGGAGGAGCGACTGCATCATCTGCACCTTCAATTTTTGCTGGATGATGCTCTATACTTTCTTCACTTCCTGTATTGGACTCTACAGGAAGATGTTCAGAGTTTCCTTCTGGTTTCGAGGTTTCTTCCTTCAAATTATGCTTATTAACATCAACTCCTTGATTAGTCGCTAAAGCTAATTTATCAGCTAAATCTTTATCTAGGTGATTTAAGTCACCAGAAACTACCTCAGTTACAGGTTCTGATACAGGTGCTCCACTTTCTAAAGAAGTTTCTACCTTACTTACATCAATATTAGTTGTAGTTTCTTGTGCTAAAGCCGGAGTAATACCAAATAAAACTGATCCAATAGCTACCGAAGCAACACCAATGGTAAATTTTCTAATACCATATCGGTTTTTACGATTAAGAGAACTTTGATTCATATAATTCCTCCCACACTTTTGGTAAGCGCTTTCTTTTTTGGTTAAAATTTTTTAATTAGTTGAAAAATTAAAATAAGGAAGTAATATAATTAATGCAATTTATTATTCTCAATTAATACATAACTCCCTAAATAATTATTTTACTTCTTAAAATCTAGACTTTTCTTTATTATATAATAAAATAATACATTTCTCTCTATGTTGATCTATAATAGATTCTATTTTTAGAAATATTTTGCTTTTCCGGCTTTTTTGAAAGTACTTTCAATCCCCATACACAAAAAGAGAGCTACTAGGCTCTCTCATTCATTATTTTACATACTTAAAAGGAATCTCACTGCCACAGAGCCAGTTGTAGACTTGGTCATTGACAAAAACATTCATAGCTTCATGAGCATATTCAGGCATGATGCGATAGGCCTTATCGCAGGTCAGACGGTTGTAAATCGCAAACTGGGTAATAGGGTAGCAAACATCATCGTCCAAGCCCGTAATCATCTTAACCTCACCCTTGATACGATGGGCAAGATTTTTCACATCGATATAGGCAAGGGTCGCCATGATTTCCTCCTCAGTTTCATGGAAGGGGTCGTGGAACTTGAAATAACGAAAAAGTTCGTCATAGGCTTCACTTGTATTACCAATCTCAAGCACTCGTCTAAAGTCTGACAAAAATGGATAGATAGCAACTGTTTTCTGAATCCGAGGATTGAGTGCTGCTGCAACCAAAGCTAAAGCACCACCTTGAGAAGCACCATAGCTAGAAAGGCGCTTCTCATCTACTTCAGGCAGATTAGCAATAATTTCAACCAACTGGTAAATATCCAGATAAACATCCTTATAAAAAAGCTGATCCCGACCTTCCACAGCACCACGGATGATATGCCCCTTAACCGTATTTCCTAGAGGAGAACGCAAACCGTCCTGTGAATAACCTGACTGACCCCGCACATCCATGGAAACAACACCATAACCAGACACGGTGAAGGCAAGCATGTCAGTCCAGTCCCAGCCACGTCCCATATAACCATGGAAATGGAAAATCATTGGAACTTTATCCTCACTTTTTGGAAGGACGACACGTGCATAGACCTTACCTTCATTGGTTCCTTCAAATGTCAACTCATAGCACTTGACTTGAGGGATGTGAAAATCTCTTTCCTCCAACTGGTAGGCTGGAAGTGTTGAAACTTTTTTCACTTCCTCATCCCAGAAAGCATCAAAGTCCTCTGGAACCTCATCCCTTCCTAGATAGGTCTTAATTTCTTCTAATAAAGCTGGATTTTTCATAACATACTCCTTTTGATTTGTAATCGCCATCATAACTGTAGCATATCTAAGAAAGCAATGCAAGAAAGAAGGGTAAATAGAGAATGAATTTAGATTTTCTTCCTTTAATCTTACAAACTAAAAGTAGTTTTAAAAACGAAAAAAGAGCATCCCAGCTCTTTCTTCTATCTATATTAATTTTTTGCTTCTTTCTTTTGGAAAGTGGTTTGGTAATTTACTTTAATCGTTACTGTCATGTGAGAGTCCTCGTTTCTTTTTGATGACTCTAGTATAAGGGCCAAACCTGAAAGCTAGCTTAAGATTTCCTTAGAGAAAGCTTATACTCAATGAAAATCAAAGAGCAAACTAGGAAACTAGCCGCAGGCTGTACTTGAGTACGGCAAGGCGACGTTGACGTGGTTTGAATTTGATTTTCGAAGAGTATTAATCTAAATGTTCTTTCTTTTCCAGATGAAGGGCAATCATGCGCCATTCCGGATCCTCTTGCCAACCTTCGATAGAACTAATGTAGCTAGCAACCTTTCTGGCTTCTTCTAAAATCGGAAAATCTTCGATAATATCAGCTACTTGGAACTCTGGAAGACCTGACTGTCTGGTTCCAAAAATTTCACCTGAACCACGCATTTTCAAATCTTCCTCCGCAAGGACAAATCCATTGGTGGTTTCTGTCATGATGCGCATGCGGTCTTTCCCAGAATCCGTCTTGGGATTGGCAACGAGAACTGCATAGGACTGCTTGTCTCCCCGACCCACACGACCTCTAAGCTGGTGAAGCTGGCTGAGACCGAAGCGATCGGCATCCATGATAATCATGACGGTCGCATTGGGAACATTGACCCCGACCTCGATAACCGTCGTCGAAACCAGAATATCCGTTTTTCTCTCTTTGAACTCCTGCATAATCTGGTCTTTTTCATCACTCTTCATCTTACCATGTAGAAGAGCCACCTTTGCCTTACCTGCAAAATGAACCGTCAACTCTTCTGATAAGGCAATGGCATTTTTCAAATCCAGAGCTTCAGATTCTTCGATCAGGGGAGAGATGACGTAGGCTTGAGAACCTTTTTGGATTTCCCCCTCTAACCAAGTCAAGACCTGAGGCAATTGCTCATGTTTGATCCAGCGAGTCACAATAGGTTTTCGGCCTGCTGGCATCTGGTCAATAATGGAAACATCCATATCGCCAAAGGCTGTGATGGCTAAGGTTCGTGGTATGGGAGTCGCTGTCATCATGAGGACATCTGGGTTGTCGCCTTTTTCTCTCAGAACACGCCTTTGCCCTACACCAAAACGGTGCTGCTCATCGATGATAATCAAGCCCAGACGAGCATAATCCACTCCATCTTGTATCAGAGCGTGAGTTCCAATAATCAAATCAGCCTCACCCTTGGCAATAGTCTCCAAGACTTCTCGCTTTTCTGCAGCTTTCAAGGAACCTGTCAAAAGAGCCAGTTTTAGGGCTGGGAAGAGACTCTTCAAACTCTCAAAGTGTTGCTCTGCAAGGATTTCTGTTGGCACCATGAGAGCAGCCTGGTAGCCAGCCGTCACCGCTGCAAACATGGCCAAGCCAGCGACTACCGTTTTTCCGCTCCCCACATCTCCTTGTAGGAGACGATTCATGTGGTGGTCCGACTTCATATCGGTTAAAATTTCCTGCAAACTCTTTTCTTGAGCTGAAGTTAGGGCAAAAGGAAGGCTTTCCTTGACTGCTGTCACTTTTTCCTGAGACCAGTTCAAAACCAGACCGCTTCCCTGAACTCTATTTTCAGATTTGAGCGTCTGCAATTGCATTTGGAAATAAAAGAGTTCCTCAAACTTGATACGGCGAAGGGCCTGCTTGTATTCTGCCAAATCCTTGGGGAAATGCATGGCACGAACGGCCTGACAACGGGACATGAGTTTGTATTTGTCCAGCAAAGACTGGGGCAGATTTTCCTCAATCAAGAGGTCCAGTCCCTGATCAAAGGCTGTCTTGATGACCTTTACCAGACTGGCTTGACTGATTCCCTGAGCCAAGCGATAGACAGGTTGTAGATCATCCTCTACCTGAACCAGAACCTTCATCCCTGTCAGGCTAGCCTTGGCGCGGTCCCATTTTCCAAAGACAGCAAGGGTTGCTCCCAACTCTATCTTATCTGCTAGATAGGGCTGGTTAAAGAAGTTCACTGCAAAAACGACTTCTCCCTGCTTGAGGCTAAAACGCAGGCGATTGCGCTTGAAACCATAATACTGGACACTGGCAGGAGTCACGACTTGACCAGATAGGACTGCCTTTTCACCGTCTTCCAGTTCTAGGACTTGCTTGGTCTTAAAATCTTCGTAACGGAAAGGAAAGTAGAGCAAGAGGTCTTGCAAGTTTTCAATTCCTAGTTTGGCGTATTTTTCTGCTGACTTTGGTCCCACACCAGGTAAGACATGCAAGGGTTGATGTAGATTCATGCTCCACTCCTTTCTTTTCTAATAATATTCTCTCGGAATGCGGTCGCTGAGGAGACAAACCACTTCATAGTTAATGGTTCCACGGTAGGTCGCTACCTGAGTAGCTGTGATTTCCTTGTCTCCGTTGGAGCCAATTAAGGTTACTTTTGTTCCCAACGGATAAAGCTTAGGCAGACGAATGGTGATTTGGTCCATAGAAACTCGCCCAACGATTGGGCAAGCTTGGCCATCTACCAAGACAGCGAAATTTTGCATATCTCGTGTCAAACCATCCGCATAGCCGATTGGCACGGTCGCGATGACTTGCTCGCTATCTGCTTGATAGGTAGCTCCGTAACCCATGCAAGCCCCAGATGGAACTGTCTTGACATGAACCAGGGCAGATTCCAAGGTCAAGGCCGGTATCAAATCATAAGGCAAGTTCAAAACCTCTCCACTTGGGTTAAGACCATACATAGCGTCTCCCATACGGATCGCATTAAAAATAGTCTCTGCATGCCAAAGAGTCGTTGCCGAATTACTGGCATGAACCAGCTCTGGAAGACCTTTCATACTTTCCAAAATAGTTTTAAACCGTTCTAACTGTTCATTAAAGTAGGTATCTGATTCCTCATCTGCAGTCGCAAAGTGGGTAAAAATCCCTTCAACACGAGCACCATGTTGTTGGAGCAAGTCTTGAGCCTGCCCAGCCTCACGAGCCTCTCGAAAACCAATCCGTCCCATGCCTGAGTCAATCTTGAGGTGGACTGTCAAACCTGATAGGTCTTCTTCCTGATCTAAGAGCGCTTGAATCCACTCCAGCCCAGCCACTGTCAAGGTGATGTCGTATTCTTTAGCAAGAGAAACAGCTTCGATTTCAGAAACTCCTAAAATGAGGATTCGTTTGCTGAGTCCAGCCTGTCTGAGTTCAATGGCCTCATCAATATTGGAAACGCAAAAACCATCAACATCATCTTGAATCGCATTGGCAACGGCAACAGCCCCATGACCATAGGCATTAGCCTTGACTACTGCAAATTTGAGCGTTCCTTCAGGGATATGAGCCCCCATTTGCTGAATATTTTGTCGAATAGCTCCCAGATGAATCAGAGCCTTGGTTGGTCTATGTGGACTAGCTTTCATGATTTTCCTCCAAAATGACACTGGCTGTCACAAACTGATCTGTATGGCTGATAGACAGCCAAATCTTTCCTGAAAATGGTGACTGACTAAAATAAGGCGCCCCGCGTTCATTATTCAAGACTTCTAAATCTTGAAAACCGAGCTTGCCAATACCAGTTCCCATAGCCTTGGAAAAGGCCTCCTTAGCCGACCAGCGACCAGCCAAATATTCAATCTGCCTGCGCCCTTTGAGACTAGTGAACCGCTCCATTTCCTTAGCGGTCAGCACGCGCTTGGCAAAGCCTTCATGTCGTGTAACTGCGCTTTCTATCGAAGCTAATTCTTCGATGTCAATTCCATGTCCAACTATCATTCTCATCAAAAGGAGTTGAGATTCCCCAACTCCATCCTTTTCACTTATTTTGTCAAGGTAGCGTAAATCTCTTCTACCAAGGCCTCTGTATTTTCCCAACCTAGACAAGGATCGGTAATAGAGCAACCAAAGACCTCTGGTTGGTTTTGACGACCATCTGCTAGGTAAGATTCAATCATAAAGCCTCGAACCGTCTTTTTGATTTTCTCGTTCCAATCACGATTTTGCAAGGTCTGACGAACAATTCGAATCTGCTCCATATATTGCTTGCCAGAATTATCATGGTTGGTGTCAATGAGGATAAAGGGATTTTCAAGTCCCATGGCTTCATAGCGCTCAATGGCATTCAACAAGGTTTCATAATAGAAGTTGGGCTCATTTTTTCCATATTCATTAACCGCCCCACGAAGGATGACGTGGGCCAAGGGGTTTCCTGATGTCTCAACTTCTTGACCATGGAAGAGGAAGGTTTGTTTGTTTTGGGCGGCATAGATACCGTTAAACATAACACCAAGATTCCCAGAGGTTGGATTTTTCATCCCGACTGGTGCATCAATCCCTGAAGCCACAAAACGGTGCTCTTGGTCTTCCACAGAACGAGCTCCTACAGCATGGTAGCTGACCAAATCATCTACCAAGACCAGATTTGACGGATAAAGCATCTCATCTGCCGTCGTCAAACCAGTCTCTGTAATCACGCGGTAGTGCAACTGGCGCACAGCCTGCAAACCGTTAATCAGGCTTGGAGCCTTAGAAGTATCTGGTTGGTGAACCAAGCCTTTATAGCCGTCTCCGTTGGTACGAGGTTTAGCTGTATAAACACGCATAACCATGAAAATCTTGTCCGCCACCTTCTTTTGCAAGGCGGATAAATGGCGGGCATATTCCAAGACAGCCTCTTCATTATCAGAAGAGCAAGGACCAATCACCAAAAGGATACGGTCATCTTCTCCTGAAATAATGTCTGCCAATTCTCTATCACGACGCTCTTTTAGACGCAAGGCTTCCGCAGACAATTGGGTTTCTGCCTTGATTGCTTCAATATCGATTTCTTGACCTTTTTCAATAAATGCCATCTTATTCTCCTAGCGTTTGGTAGATTTCTCTGACAAGGGCTTCCGTATTTTCCCAGCCTAGGCAAGGGTCCGTGATAGACTTGCCAAATACTTCTGGTTCGTTTTGACGGCCGTCTTCTAGATAAGACTCAATCATAAAGCCACGAACGTACTGCTTGATTTTTTCATTCCAATCACGGTTAATCAAGGTCTGACGGACAATTCGAATCTGGTCCATATATTGCTTACCAGAGTTGTCATGATTGGTATCCACAATGATAAAAGGATTTTCCAAGCTCATTTTCTCATACTGTGAAATGGTATCCATCAAATTATCATAGTAGTAGTTGGGAATATTCTTACCATACTCATTGATCGCTCCACGAAGAATAGCGTGCGAAAGCGGGTTCCCAGTTGTTTCCACTTCTTTTCCCAGGAAAAGGAAACTTTGCTTGTTTTGAGCAGCATAAATCCCATTAAACATGACATTGAGATTTCCAGAGGTCGGATTTTTAAAACCAGTCGCAAAATCTGCTCCACTGGCCACAAAGCGGTGTTGCTGGTCTTCAACTGAACGAGCACCAACCGCCATGTAAGAAATCAAATCATCCACTAGCGGAAGATTTTCAGGATAAAGCATTTCGTCAGCTGTCGTCATACCTGTTTCTGTGATGACACGATAGTGAAGATGGCGCACGGCTTTGATTCCATTGATAAGACTAGGCGCTTCTGCCGCATTAGGCTGATGAATCAATCCCTTATAGCCATCTCCGTTGGTACGGGGTTTAGCAGTATAAACACGCATAACCATAAAGATACGGTCTGCCACTTCTTCTTGCAAAGCTGCCAAACGCTTAGCGTATTCAAGAACAGCTTCTTCATTGTCAGATGAGCATGGCCCGATTACCAAGAGAATCCGCTGGTCTTCTCCACGTATAATGGCTTCTAGCTCTTGATCGCGCTGTGATTTTCTCTCCAAAGCTTGACCTTCTAATTTTGATAAGGCACGAACTTCTTCAATATTAATTTTAGGACTTTTTGCTGTAAATACCATAACTCATCTCCTTATAAATCAAACGGATACCAAGTAAAAATTTACTTTTCACAAGGTATCCGCCTCTAAACTATCTCATTTTATTGTCTTTTACCGTGACAGTTTTTAAACTTCTTACCAGAACCACATGGGCAAAGTTCATTCCGTCCAATCTGGCTCAAATCCAAATCTTCTGGTATATTTGCTTGGTGGGCAGCGATATTACGAGTCGCTGTTGTACTGATATGGTGTTCTGCTTGTGGTCTTTCTTGTTCATGAATTTGTGCTTTCATCATCAAGCGTGTCACATCAAACTCAATCGAACCAATCATGTCATTAAACATACGGAAACCTTCTGCCTGATACTCAACAACAGGGTTGTTCTGAGCATAGCCACGAAGTCCAACCGCATTACGCAATTGATCGAGGGCATCGATATGATCTGTCCACTTGTTATCTACCACTCGTAGAATCAAGACTTTTTGGAATTCTTTAACTGCTTCTTCATCGCGTAGTTTTGAAACCTGACTATCGTAAACTTGCAAGGCCCGTTGGAAGAGTTCTTCCTTGATGTCCTTATCAGACAAGCCTGACAAGTCTTCCATCGTAATAGAATCTTCTGGAAGCAAGTTGTACTTAGCAAAGTTCAAAATTGCCTCTAGTTTTTCATCTTGTTTGGCACGCGCATGACCATCAACGACACGACCAATCGTGCGTTTAATCATAGCCTGAATTTCAGGTGCCAAGTCACGATCTGCAGTGATGACATCGTAACGTTGAGCATAGATAATCTCACGTTGTTCACGCATGACGTCATCGTATTGAAGGACTTGTTTACGGGTATCGTAGTTATTTCCTTCGACACGTTTTTGCGCCGCTTCAACTTGACGTGTCAACATACGAGACTCAATGGCCTCCTCAGACATGTTCAAGCGTTCAAAGATTCCCTTCAAACGTTCAGAACCAAAACGTTTCATCAAATCATCTTCAAGAGAGAGGTAGAATTGTGACTCACCTGGGTCTCCTTGACGACCTGAACGTCCACGAAGCTGGTTATCGATACGACGGCTTTCATGACGTTCTGTACCAATAACACAAAGTCCTCCAAGTTCACGAACTCCTTCACCAAGCTTGATGTCGGTACCACGACCGGCCATGTTAGTCGCAATGGTAACAGCACCACGTTGACCAGCATTCATAATGATTTGGGCTTCTTTATAGTGGTTCTTAGCATTCAAGACTTCGTGAGGCACGCCAGCTGCGACCAATTTCTTAGAAATGTAATCACTAGTTTCAACTGCAACTGTACCAACCAAGACTGGCTGACCTTTTTGGTAACGAGCCTTAACGTCTTCGACAACCGCCTTAAACTTAGCCTCAATACTTGCATAAAGAAGGTCTGAGTGGTCAATACGTTGAACAGGACGGTTTGTTGGGATCGGAATAACACGAATGTTGTAGATTTCACGGAATTCTTCTTCCTCAGTCTTACCTGTACCTGTCATACCAGACAATTTCTTGTACATACGGAAGAGGTTTTGGTAAGTGATTGAGGCAGATGTCTTGGTTTCATCCTGAATTGGCACACCTTCTTTAGCTTCAATAGCTTGGTGCAATCCATCAGAATAACGACGACCTTCCATGGTACGACCTGTAAATTGGTCAACGATCAAGATTTCTTGTTCTTCGCTCACCACATAGTCAATATCGAGAAGCATAATGTAGTTGGCACGAAGGGCGTTATCGATAAAGTGAGTAAGAGCTACGTTTTCGATGTCATAGAGGTTTTCAAGTTTGAAGTAGCTTTCAGCCTTGTCAATCCCTGAATCAGACAAACCAATAGTCTTAGACTGTACATCGATGATATAGTCGTCTTTGTCCAAAGATTTTACATAGTGGTCTGCCATGTGGTAGAGCTGACTGGTTTCAACTGCATTAGCACCTGATACGATCAAAGGTGTACGGGCCTCGTCAATCAAGATAGAGTCAACCTCATCAACCAAGGCATAGTTGAGCGGACGTTGTACCATGTTTTCAGCACGAACGACCATGTTATCACGTAGGTAGTCAAATCCGATTTCTGAGTTGGTTGAGTAGGTAATGTCACACTCATAGGCTTCTTTTTTCTCCATTGGAGATTTGGCAGCCAAGTTAATCCCTACTGACAAACCAAGCCATGAGTACAATTCACCCATTTCAGTCGCGTCACGTTCTGATAGGTATTCATTGACCGTAACTACGTGGACCCCTTTACCTGAAAGGGCATTGAGGTATACGGGCATGGTCGCAGTCAAGGTTTTCCCTTCCCCTGTACGCATCTCTGGCACGTCACCATGGTGAAGAACGATCCCTCCCATGACCTGAACCTTATATGGAAAGAGACCTAGGACACGTTTGGCACCCTCACGGACAACCGCAAATGCTTCATAAAGCAGTGAATCCAGTGATTCTCCATTTTGATAACGTTCTTTAAATTCAACTGTTTTTGCTTTTAGTTGGTCATCTGTCAAAGCAGCCATTTGGTCTTCGTATTTGAAAACCTTGTCAGCCATCTTTTCCAGACGACGGATTTCTCCTTTATCATTTTCGATAATTGTTTTTAAAATATTAGCCATGTTTTTCCTTACTTTAAATTCCGAATATTTTAGAATGTTCTTTTAATTTTAGCACAATTACTGATTATTTTCAAGGAAGAATCCCCATTTTGAAAAGGAAAAAGAGGCTAGTTTCCAAGCTAACCTCTCTGACTTTTATGATACTTTAATTGCCAAAAATCGGCAAAATGGCAAATAGGATAAATAGATTTATCCAAAAAGAAAGACAACAGATAAGTCCAAAAACAAAGAGACTGACTTTCTTGGACAGCAAGGCCATCAAAATCGACAGAATTCCAAAAACTAGTAAAACTTTCTGCATGATTAAGAGATTGATAGATATTCCCAGAACTGGTTTATCCCAAGGAACAAAGAAGAAAGCCAGCCAGATCAGCAGAACTAAACCAATATAAACCTTGGAATAGCGTGTAATAAATGATTTTAGATGTGCCATAAGCTACCTCCTATCAATAAAAACCATATAAATCAATGCCTTTCGCCCTTAGACTTTCCTAACTCCTTTCTTAGTCTAAGCATGTTTTTGAAAAAGATATAATCTAACCAGTCACTGCCTAGAGATAAGACTATCAAAAGCAACCCAACACCCCAAGTACTAGCATCTGATTCATGATTTAGAACAAAAGGGAAAAATAAGAATGAAAAAATTGTCATATCCAAGCTAAACAGAGCTAAAAGGGAAATATAAATCCAGTAAAAATAGTAGAAGGTGGGGAAAATTTTACTGTTTCTGTCAGCATTGTCTATCCAATAGAAAAAATATAAACAAGGAAATAAGAGTATCAAATGAAACCAATTAAACGACAGTATCATCATCGACACCTCCTCTTTAAAATTGTTTTCTTTAGTTTCGTTCTATTAAATGTTCTTACCAATATAAATCAATGCCTTCCACCTTTAGACTTCCCTAGTTCTCGTCTCAAGCGAAGCATTTTTTTGAAAAAGATATAGGTTAACCAAGAACTGGAAAAAGCAATAAGTAGTAATAATAGCCAAATACCCCAAGACTTGATGTCTGCCACATTTCTCAATAGGATATTGAAAAATAGGACTGAAAAAACTGTCCAAGCAAGGCTAAAAAGAGCATAGAGGGTGATGTAAATCCAGTAAAAATAGTAAAAAATTGGGAAAAATTTACTATCTCTGTTGGCCTTTTCAATCCAGCTGAAAAAGTAAAAACAGGGTAATAAGATTAACAATTTAAACAAATGTTCCATCATCAACACCTCTTTTTGATAGCGCTTTCTTCAACTTCATTTTATCAAAAAAATCTGGAAATGTCATTCCAGATTCTGCTTTTTTATTTACGTTTTCTTGCGATGAGATGAATCGGTGTTCCTTCAAAGACAAAGGCCTTGCGGATTTGATTTTCCAAGAAACGCAGGTAAGAAAAGTGCATGAGTTCTTCTTCGTTGACAAAGATAACAAAGGTCGGTGGTTTAGTTGCCACTTGGGTCGCATAGAAAATCTTAAGACGTTTTCCTTTATCTGTCGGTGTTGGATTGATGGAAATAGCATCCATAATGACATCATTCAAGACAGCTGATGGAATACGTGTATTTTGACTCTCGCTGATTTGCTTGATCATCTCAGGCAATTTGTGGAGACGTTGCTTGGTCAAAGCTGATACAAAGATAATCGGTGCGTAAGGCAGGTATTGGAACTGCTCACGGATATCTTCTTCCCAGTTTTTCATAGTGTGGTTATCTTTTTCAAGCGTATCCCACTTGTTGACCACGATAATCATCCCTTTACCGGCTTCATGAGCAAATCCTGCAATACGCTTGTCATATTCACGGATGCCTTCTTCTGCATTGATGACCATCAAGACCACATCTGAGCGGTCAATAGCACGCATGGCACGCATGACAGAGTATTTCTCTGTATTTTCATAAACCTTACCAGACTTACGCATACCAGCCGTATCAATCATGGTAAACTCTTGACCATCTGTATCTGTAAAGTGGGTATCAATGGCGTCACGAGTGGTTCCAGCAACTGGACTGGCAATGACACGATCTTCTCCCAAAATAGCATTGATCAAGCTTGATTTTCCAACGTTGGGACGACCAATCAGGCTAAACTTAATGACATCTGGATTTTCTTCTTCATATTCATTTGGAAGATTTTCTACGATGGCATCTAGCACATCCCCTGTACCGATACCATGGACAGATGAGATAGGCAATGGTTCACCCAAACCGAGGGCATAGAAATCATAGATATCATTTCGCATCTCAGGGTTGTCCACCTTGTTGACTGCGAGGATAACTGGTTTGTGGGTCTTATAAAGCTTACGGGCTACGTATTCGTCCGCATCGGTAATTCCTTCCTTACCAGACACGACAAAGACGATAACATCTGCTTCTTCCATGGCAATTTCTGCCTGGTGCTTGATTTGTTCCATGAAAGGAGCATCGACATCATCGATTCCTCCTGTATCAATCATGCTAAACGAACGATTGAGCCACTCACCCGTTGCATAGATACGGTCACGTGTCACTCCTTCGACATCTTCTACAATGGAGATTCGCTCACCAGCGATCCGATTAAATAGGGTTGATTTCCCAACATTGGGACGTCCTACAATGGCAATAGTTGGTAGGGCCATAATTTCTCACTTTCTACAATAACTTCTTCTGTTCAAGATTTTTTCTAGTTGAGCTTGGTTCTGCTCGACCAAACTGTTCTGCTAGACGCTGACTCCAGCTTGTGGTTGCACGCGACCCAGCATAGTCCGCCTGTACAAGGTCATAAGCCTCAATCACATCAACGGGTTGTTCCTGATATTCTTCCTCAAATACCACTTGATTTAATGGTAAGCGAGGTTTGACTTCATGTTCTTCATTTGGTATTCCTAGTGCCATACCAAAGACAGGATAGGTGTAGTCAGGCAAATTAAAGAGTTCTGCTACTTCTTCTGACTTGTATCGCACCAAGCCAATAATGACACCACCATAGCCCAAGCTTTCAGCTGCCAACAGGGCATTTTGACCAGCAAGGGCCGCATCGACCGAACTAATCAAGAGACCTTCCATACCTTGGGGTTGGAATGAGTCTGTATGAAGTCGAGCTCCCTTTTCTGCGCGGTTCAAATCTCCGACAAAGAGAAGGAAAACAGCAGACTGGCGAATGGCTTCTTGAGGCACCAATTCATACAAGGCATCTTTCTTTTCTTGACTTCGTACCACAATCACAGAGTAGGATTGGAAATTCTTCCAAGACGAGGCCATCTGGGCTGCTGTCAGGATTTCAGTCAAGTCTTCTTGAGGAAGGACTTGTTCCTTAAATCTTCGAACAGACTTATGAGCTTTCATCAGTTTAATCGTTTCTGTCATCGACGGTTTACTCCTTCTAAACGAGTCTCCTCAGCCAAATAACGGATGCGTTCCATGACGCGTCTGGCTTCCCAGGTTTCGTCATTTCCATGTTTCCCTTTAGCGAAATGCTGCTCCAATTCTTCAAAGTTGAAGTTGGAGGTGAAAAAGGTCGGTAAATTTTCCTGCATCCGATATTGGAGAATGACCTGCAGGATTTCGTCACGCACCCAAGCTGTTGACTGCTCGGCACCAATGTCATCTAAAATCAGGACTTCAGAAAGCTTAAGCTCATCCACCAAGGTCTTCACATTGCCATCACCGATAGCATTTTTGACATCGATGACAAAGCTAGGATAGTGGAGGAGAGTTGATGAAACACCACGTTTTTCTGATAAATCATGGGCTAAGGCAGCCACCATGAAACTTTTACCCACACCAAAGTCTCCATAGAGATAGAGACCTTTTCGAATAGTTGGATATTGCTCCACGAAGGCTAATAGCTTTTCAAAAACTGGCAAGCGACCCAAATCATCCAAGTCAACTTGAGCTAAACTAGCTTTCCTGAGACTGGCTGGCAGATTGATTAACTTGAGACGGTTCTTAATAGCCGCTTCTTTTTCCGCCGCGATTAGTTCAGGAGTTTCTTCATATGAAACATCTGCATAGCCATGATTCATAACCAAAATCGGCTTGTATCCTTTGGCAATATAATCCGTATCACCACGGAGAAATTTGTCACGCTCGGTGATATACTGATTAAACTTGGAGATACTGCGATTCAACTCCTCTGGAGTCAGGGATTCTTGCTGGATAAAGGCCGCAACATCAGGGTCCTTCATGATTTTCTGGACCAAATCTTGATAATGAAAACGGCTAGGTTGACGTTTGAGTACGTCTCCGACACTTTCCATCTAATCTCCTCCTTTTTCTAATCGAGCTAATAGTTCTTGTTTCTTACGTTCTAATTCCAAACGAGTTTCCTCGCTGGTTTCATTCTTATAATCTGGATTGCTCCACTTGGGCACATTGGACTTAGCAAGACTGGGTTTACTACTTTTTTGAGCCTGACTCTTCTGACCACGCTCACGGATTCGCAAAACTGCCTCTTCTGCCGAATGAATCTTTTGATAGGCATAGTCATTGGCCACTTTCATGGCATATTTTTCATTAATATTTGCCGAATCCACCTTATTAAAGGTCAATAAGAGAATGATATTAATAACTTCGTCCAGTAAGCCCAAGCCAGCCATCTGTTGCAAGAGTTCTCTTTCTGTTTGGGTAATGGTCCCCTTGCGTGTTTGCTTGATTTCTGCTAAGAACTGCAGGGCAGTCTTACTTTTAGCTTCTTTGATAATGGTTGCTTCCTTAGGACTAAAATCAGAGGAAACAGGTTTTTGAGCGATTTTTTCCCGCATTCGTTTGGTTGAAATAACCTGAGAAAGAGCTGTTGACTTGGCCAATTGATAGGTTTCAAACCAAGTCCATTTCTTCTCCTCGGCAATGGCAAAGAGGTTTAAGACATCGGACTGCTCATACGCAAAACGAAGCCCATCTCGAGCCATAAGCTGACGAAAATGGTCCAAGTCAAAATCGTTGGCCACTTTCTTCTTGAGACCAAGGTCTTCTTGATTTCCTAGTTCTGCCAAATCTGGAAAGACTTGATTGAGTGAGACAGGTATTTCTTCACCATCAACACTTTCAACTTTCAAATCCTCCACAGCTGCATCACCAATCTTTTTCTCTAAAAGTCTGCGATAAACAGGATGTTCCAAGAAGTCCTGACTAGATAGAGGAGCATGGAGGGCTAGCTGATAAACATCCCCCTTTTGATAGAGGGTCAAGAGATTGAAAGCAGATAGGATTTTCAGGGATTTTATCAGTCTATCCATCCCAAAGTTGAGATGGTTAAGAATGCTTGAAAAAAGATATTCCTTTCTACCATTATCCCAAAAACTAATTGTATAAAGATAAAGGCTCAGTGCCTCCTGACCGATAATCGGGAGGTAGCACTGTACCAGAGATGAGGTATCTTGCGACACCCGATTATTCTTTAGATAAGAAAAACGGTCAATTGGCTTCATTTATCTTTCCTTTTTCTTTTTAGAGGACTGGGTGATTTGTTGGAGCAAGCTCTCTAGCTCACTCACATCCTTAAAACTACGATAGACACTGGCAAAACGTACATAAGTAATCTCATCCAACTCAGCCAACTCCTCCATGACGAGTGAACCAATGTCCTCACTTTGAATTTCATTTTCATTTCGACCACGGAGTTTCTGTTCGATACGATTGACTACCATGTTGATTTCATCACTTGACACAGGACGTTTCTGGGCTGAGCGGATAATTCCATTAAAGATTTTATCTCTAGAGAATTGTTCCCGTGTGCCATCTTTTTTAACAACCACTAAGGTTCTTTCTTCTACTCGTTCGTAGGTTGTAAAACGGTGTTGGCATTCATCGCACTCACGTCTTCTACGAATAGTGTTCCCTTCTTCTGCTTGGCGACTATCGATAACACTTGACTTGGTAGCCCCACATTTTGGACAACGCATCCTTTCCCTCCTTATCGTTTTCTTTTCATTATACCATTTTTTAAGCGATTCCCAAAACAATTCTTCTTTTTGCTTGACAAGTTTTTTGTTTCGTTGTATTATTTAATTAAGACAAAAGGATAAAAGAAAGGAGACCAAGATGTCCTGGACATTTGACAACAAAAAACCCATCTATTTACAGATTATGGAGAAAATCAAGCTTCAGATTGTTTCCCATACACTGGAACCCAATCAACAACTTCCAACCGTGCGAGAGCTGGCTAGCGAGGCTGGTGTCAATCCAAACACCATCCAAAGAGCCTTATCAGACCTTGAACGAGAAGGATTTGTCTACAGTAAGCGAACAACTGGACGATTTGTGACTGAGGATAAGGAGCTAATCGCCCAATCGCGCAAACAATTATCGGAAGAAGAATTGGAACACTTCGTTTCCTCCATGACCCATTTTGGCTATGAAAAAGAAGAACTACCAGGCGTAGTCGGCGATTATATTAAAGGAGTTTAAGCCTATGTCATTACTAGCATTTGAAAATGTATCCAAATCTTATGGAGCAACCCCAGCCCTTGAAAATGTTTCTCTTGACATCCCAGCTGGAAAAATTGTCGGTCTCCTCGGCCCAAACGGCTCAGGAAAAACAACCTTGATTAAACTCATCAATGGCCTCTTACAACCAGATCAAGGACGTGTCCTTATCAACGATATGGACCCAAGCCCAGCAACCAAGGCTATCGTAGCTTATTTGCCAGATACGACCTATCTCAATGAGCAAATGAAGGTCAAAGAAGCCCTAACCTACTTCAAGACCTTCTATAAAGATTTCAATCTTGAACGTGCCCATCATCTTCTTGCTGACCTCGGTATTGATGAAAATAGTCGTCTCAAGAAACTATCAAAAGGAAACAAGGAAAAGGTCCAACTGATTTTGGTTATGAGCCGTGATGCTCGTCTCTATGTTTTGGATGAACCCATTGGTGGGGTGGATCCAGCAGCCCGTGAGTATATCCTCAATACCATTATCAACAACTACTCCCCAACTTCTACCGTTTTGATTTCTACCCACTTAATTTCTGATATCGAGCCAATCTTAGATGAAATTGTCTTCCTCAAAGATGGAAAAGTCGTCCGTCAAGGAAATGTAGATGATATTCGCTATGAGTCTGGTGAATCCATTGACCAACTCTTCCGTCAGGAATTTAAGGCCTAAGCAAAGGAGATTATTATGTTTTGGAATTTAGTTCGCTACGAATTTAAAAATGTTAACAAGTGGTATTTAGCCCTTTACGCTGCCGTGCTAGTTCTTTCCGTTCCCATAGGAATGCAAGGACACTATTATAATTATGTATCTTTCAAAGATAGCCAACCTGTCTTACTTTTCTTTCTGGCTCTCGTCTTTGGTGGATTGATGATTACACTTGGGATTTCAACCATTTTCTTGATTATTAAACGATTCAAAGGTAGTGTCTATGACCGACAAGGCTATCTGACTTTGACCTTGCCAGTTTCTGAACACCATATCATCACAGCCAAATTAGTTGGAGCCTTCATTTGGTCTATCCTTAGCTCCACTGTACTAGCTCTAAGCGCTTTTATTATTGTTACCATAACGGTTCCAGAATGGATATCAAATTCTGAGTTGATTCCACTTGTAGGAACATTCCTTCCTCAACTCTCTCTTATGGGGGTATCCTTCCTACTAAATACCATCTCAGGAATCCTCTGCATCTACTTGGCTATTTCCATCGGACAACTGTTCAATGAATACCGTACCGCACTAGCCATTGTAGCTTATATCGGTATCCAAATCGTCATTGGATTTGTAGAAGTCTTCTTCAATACCAGTACGAACTTCTATGTCAATTCACTTGCAGGATTTAATGATAATTTCTATATGGGAGCAAGTACGAGTATTATTGAAGAACTCATATTCATAGCTATATTTTACCTCGGAACCTACTACATCTTGAGAAACAAGGTTAATTTGCAATAGTTTTAAAGTCTAGCGGCAATAACTCGCTAGGCTTTTTTCGACTTCAGGATTTACATTTTTATATGAAGTATTTAATAAAAAGGAGTATAATGACTTTAAAACTAATTACATGTATATCGATAAGGAGGTCAACTCTTTATGCTGAAAAGATTTGTTATCAAGAAACACCTCATACTTTACTTCTTTTCTATTGCCATTACTTGGCTGGAAGCAATTATCACACCAGCCCTTGTTCAGAATATTGTTGCCAGTTTTACCAATCAAGAACTAGGCCTTCTTTGGAAAGTTTTGATTTTAGGAATCCTTGGTAATCTCATCCTCTTACTGGGTTTGGCTGGGAAACGCTATTACTATGCCCGTTTGATTACTGATTTCAAATATGGAATCAAGAGTGCTATTTTCAAGCGATTTTTAAACAGTTATGAGATCGATGAAAAGGATATTTTGTCCGACCTAGAAAACGACGTCAAGCAACTAGAAGAAAGCTATATTGAGCCAACGGTTATCATTATTTCTTCTCTTGGTTTCACCACTGTATCCATTCTCTATGCCCTTTGGACCAATTTTTACCTGGGCTTGATTTTCATCCTCTTCTACTCCTTTCCTGTACTCTGCAGTGCTATCGGATCAAAGCGTTTGGACTCACTTTCTGAAAAGCGGTCAACTGTTAACCAAAGCTACTTAACAAGCTTGACAAATTTTATTGGCGGTAGCCAACAAATTCGCCATTATCAGGGGCAAGATTTCTTTTTTACTCGCTACCAAAAGCAATTACAAACCAGTCTAGATACCGAAATTAACTATGAAAAGCAACGAACTTTAAACAGTCTCTTGATCAATAGCATCGATGCCTTTTGTTCTGTCACACCAATCGTCATCGGTGGCTTTATGACCTACTATAATTATTTAGATGCAGCGAGTTTTGTGGCCATCTATCTAGTTTCCCATAATATCGGCTATCAATTCCAAGAGTTGGCATACTTTAACAACACCCGAAAAGCGAATCGAACTCTTCTCAACAAATACCAAAAACTTTTGGGCCAGTCTGACTTCATCTCGACTAGAATCATAGAAAACATTTTCCCTATCCAGCTTAACAGCATCTCCTTAGAAAAAGATGGGAATATTCTCTTATCTCCGATTTCCATACACATCAAGCAAGGAGAAAAAATCGCCATTATCGGGGAAAGTGGCTCTGGTAAAACAACCCTACTCAATATCATTCATGGAGAAGAGACACCGACAAGTGGACAGATTAGCTTTGCTGGTCAGAACCTGTCACGTCAAGAAATCACAAGTATTAGTTCCTATATCCTCCAAGATAGCCATTACTTTGACACGCTATCTCTGAAAGACAATATCCTTCTGGGACTGGATAAAAATAAAGAGACTTTAAATCATATCCTCAAAAAAACAGGATTAGAACATTTGAAAAATCGAACGCTCAGCAATGATAGTCTGTCTGGTGGCGAGAAACAACGCCTAGAAATCGCTCGCGCCCTCTACCATGATAACCAACTCATCTTAGCAGATGAGATTAAGGCCAATCTTGACTCGGAAAATAGCAGAAAAATTAGCGACTTGCTCTTCTCCCTACCCCAAACAGTCATTGAAGTCATTCACCACTACACGGAAGAAGACTTAAAACACTATGACCAAGTCATTCACTTAAGCAGAGAAAAGTAATAGTCTATAACATACGATTTTAAAAAGCAAGGAACTCAAATTCCTTGCTTTTTAACTCAATATCAAACTGGCTACAATGGGGCTGACAAAGACATAGAGAATACCGGTGACACCGATAGCCAAGCCACCCATGGCTCCTGCTACAGAGCCGTATCGGAAGGCTGTGCCCGTTCCAACTGCGTGGCCTGTTCCTCCAAGAGAAAGACCAACAGCTACTGGGTCGTCAATTTTCAACCACTTCAAAAGGGTTGGGCCGATAACACTAGTCAAAATTCCAGTTGCCACTACGACAACCAAGGTCACGGTGGTCAAGCCTTGCAATTTTTCTGTAATTCCCACTGCCATAGCGGTTGTCACTGACTTAGGAAAGAGAGAAATGGCTAGGAAAAAGTCCATGCCAAAGATTTTAGCCACAAGAGCTGTGAAAGAGGTATTGACCACTACCGCTAACAAACTACCAAAGAGAATACTCCGAGCATGATGCTTCATCAAGTGAAAACTCTTATAAAGCGGAATCCCTAGAGCCACTGTCGATGGGACAATCAAGTTATTCAGATAAACTCCACCTTGATAGTAATCTTGGTAAGAAATCCCCGTCACCTTTAGAAAGATGATAATGAAAACAGCTGACAAAAGCAGAGGAGTTGTCAATGGATGGGGAAAACGTCTATAAATCAGCATTCCCACTAGATAAGCTAAGATAGACAGGGCAAGCCCAAACAGGGGATTGGAAACAAATTCACTCATTTGGCATCTCCTTTCTCATAATCTCCCTCAAACCGTCGTTTGATAAACTGAACAACCAAGGCAATGAGGATAATGTTGATAACAGCCGCAAAAAAGACAATCAAAACAATGGGCAAGAGATAGGGAGCAATCACATCAAACTTTTCCATGATTCCCACTGCTGGCGGCAAAAAGAGAATGGTCATATTGGCCAGCAAGAAATTTCCCACCATGTTGACATGTCTGGTTCTCAGCCACTTGAACTGTAAGGCTAAAAACAAAATAATTAAACCGATAATACTGCCTGGGATGGGCAAATGAAAGAAACTGGAAATTCCCTCTCCGATTAGAGAAATCACAAAGAGAATCATTAATTGAACATATAATTTCATCCTAAACTCCACGAAATAGACTTCTTGCATACCAGTTTACTCTTTTTTCAGAAAATTTCAAGGAAATGCACAAGGGATAATGAAAATTAGAAAGGAAAGGGGATACAAACAATTCTTGACTTGTGAAAACAGGCATGATTTAGGATAAAATATTCCAGCGTCCTTCTTGTCAGCATTCTTGAAAAGTAGTATAATTATTGCATGCGCAATCATCTTGTGATGCAGAGACTGTCCGTTAATGGACATTCTTCTATCTTATAACTCTAAAAAGAAAGGAGATACTATGACCTATTTGGAAAAATGGTTTGACTTCAATCGGCGTCAGAAAGAAATTGAAAACCTCTTGGAAGAGACCATTGCCCAGCAGAGCGAGCAAAGTCTGACCTTGAAAGAGTTCTACCTGCTCTACTATCTGGACTTGGCTCAAGAAAAATCTCTACGTCAGATTGACCTGCCAGATAAACTTCATCTGAGCCCAAGCGCTGTTTCTCGGATGGTGGCTCGCTTGGAAGCCAAAAATTGCGGTCTACTTAGTCGCAGGTGTTGTGATCAAGATCGACGCTCTAGTTTTATCTGCCTGACAGGTGATGGGCAAAAGACACTGGCTTCTCTACAGAAGGCTGTCGAAGAAAGCTTGGAAACTGGTTTGGATTTCTTGATTTAAGATGATTGAAATTACCTATCTAGATGCCAGCAAGAACGAAAGAACTGTGACTTTCGAGTCTTATGAAGATTTTGATCGTTCACAACAAGCTTGCCTTATCGGCGTCGCAGACTACTACCCAGTCCAAAAATTAACTTACAACGGTCATGATTTGGACTACCATGGGACTTATGGAGATGTCTTCTTCTATCTCATGAAACAAGATTTAAGCCAATATAACTAAAAAAGGAGAAATACAATGGCAAAAGCAATTACAGATGCAACATTCGAACAAGAAACAAAAGACGGTTTGGTCTTGGTAGACTTCTGGGCAACTTGGTGTGGTCCATGTCGTATGCAAGGTCCAATCTTGGATAAATTGTCTGAAGAACTTTCAGAAGATGTCTTGAAAATCGTTAAAATGGACGTTGATGAGAATCCAAACACAGCTCGTGCTTTTGGAATCATGTCTATCCCAACTCTTCTCTTCAAAAAAGACGGCCAAGTGGTGAAACAAGTTGCTGGTGTTCACACAGCAGAACAAATCAAGGCCATCGTTGCGGAATTGAGCTAATCACATTAGAGACCAAGTACTTTCTTTGGTCTCTTTTTTCTTGCCCTTTGCCATTTTTCAAAAAATATGCTAGACTGTAGGTAGAATATTACGATGTTTGGGACATGCCATCGCTAAAAAAAACCTCTACTTGGTATTTTTTAGCTCCCTCATGGGAGCTTTTTGCGTGCTCTGAACATTTCCCATTTTGGAAGGAGTACTATGAAACGTCAATCAGCCTTGGTCGTCTTTAGTGGCGGTCAAGATTCCACAACCTGCCTCTTCTGGGCCAAAGAACACTATGAAACAGTCGAAGCTGTCACCTTTGCCTACGGTCAACGTCATCATCTCGAAATTCAAGTTGCCCAAGAAATCGCTAAGGAACAAGGCATTCGTCATCACATCCTAGATATGTCTCTGCTGGGACAAATCACTGAAAATGCCCTGACTTCTGATATGGAGATTAAGCAAAAAGAGGGAGAGGTTCCCAATACCTTCGTTGATGGTCGCAACCACCTCTTTCTATCCTTTGCGGCAGTTCTTGCCAAACAACGTGGCATTAAAGACATCGTGACAGGTGTTTGCGAGACAGACTTCTCAGGCTACCCTGATTGTCGAGATGTCTTTGTCAAATCCCTCAATGTCACCCTCAACCTTGCCATGGATTACGACTTTGTTATCCAAACGCCTCTCATGTGGCTGGACAAGGCTGAAACTTGGGAGTTAGCCGATCAACTCGGTACCTTTGACTACGTTCGTGAAAAGACCTTAACCTGCTACAATGGAATTATCGGAAGCGGCTGTGGGGATTGCCCAGCCTGCCACCTACGTCAGCATGGTTTAGATGTCTATCTCTCACAGAAAGGAGAGGTCTAATGTTTTTTGCACCCAAAGAAATCAAACAAGAAACTGGGGAGTCTCTTGTCTACAATCCTCACAGAACCTTGGTATCAAAAGAGTTCACTTTCGATGCTGCCCACCACCTCTTTCACTATGAGGGGAAATGCAAATCCCTTCATGGCCACACCTATCATCTGCAGATTGCTGTCAGTGGATTTTTAGATGAACGTGGCATGACCTACGATTTCGGAGACATCAAAGCAATCTACAAGAACTACTTAGAACCCCACTTGGATCATCGCTATCTCAATGAAACTCTTCCCTATATGAACACGACTGCTGAAAATATGGTTTACTGGATTTTCCAAACCATGAGTCAAGAGTTACCTGATGAGCGTGGTCTTCGTTTGGAATACGTTCGCCTCTATGAAACTCCGACTTCCTTTGCAGAGTTTAGACGGGAGTGGTTAGATGACTAGGGAACGTGTCCTCAAACTACCAGTTCTGGAAATTTTTGGCCCTACCTTTCAAGGTGAAGGTCGTGCTATTGGGCAGAAAACCATGTTTGTCCGCACTGCCGGTTGCGACTACCACTGCGACTGGTGCGATTCTGCCTTTACTTGGGATGGTTCTGAAAAACCAACTCGCATGACAGCTGACGAAGTCATTGCTGAGTTGGATAAACTAGGGAACTACGACTATGTAACCCTGTCTGGCGGAAATCCCGCTATCCTAGCAGCCAACATGGCTGAACTGGTCACCAAGCTCAAGGAACGTGGTGTCACCCTTGCTGTTGAGACCCAAGGCTCTCGCTGGCAAAATTGGTTAAAAGATATCGACCAGGTTACTCTGAGTCCCAAACCTCCTTCATCCAAGATGGAAGTCAACTTTGAGACCCTGGACTTTATCGTTTCCCAACTGGATCCAGACAAGGTCACCTTTAAAATCCCTGTCTTTGATGATGCAGATTTAGCCTTTGCTAAAGGAATACAAGAACGCTACCAACCAGATGTCCTTTTCTTATCTGCTGGAAATCCTGAACCCAAGGCTACAGGAAATATTATCCAAGATCAACTGGACCGTCTCAAAGAACTCTGGGAACGCGTCGCTGCCGACGATAGCTGGGGCAATGTCCGCGTCCTTCCTCAACTGCATACCCTCCTCTACGATAATCAACGTGGTGTTTAAGATTAGAAAGAAAAAATCATGTCACAACAAGAAGAAATGAAAAACCTCAGCCTACTGGGCAACAAAGAAACCAACTACATCTTTGACTATCAACCAGATGTCCTCGAATCTTTTGACAATCGTCATGTGGAAAATGACTATTTCATCAAATTTAACTGTCCTGAATTTACCTCACTGTGTCCAATCACTGCTCAACCAGACTTTGCGACCATTTATATTTCCTACATTCCTGACAAGCTCTGTGTTGAGTCAAAATCCCTCAAACTCTACCTCTTTAGCTACCGAAACCACGGAGATTTCCACGAAAACTGTATCAACACCATCGGGAAAGACTTGGTCAACTTGCTAGACCCTCGCTATTTAGAAGTCTGGGGAAAATTCACTCCGCGCGGTGGCATCTCAATTGATCCCTACTACAACTACGGTAAGCCTGGAACTAAGTATGAAGGATTGGCAGAACAACGCCTCTTCCAACACGACCTCTATCCAGAGAAAATTGACAACCGCTAAACAGATAAGAAAAAGCCCTGTTCCTCAAATCGAGGAGCAAGGCTTTTTGAGTTTCAATTATTCTTCTGTTCCAAGGAAGTTTTTAGCAACAAGGGCTGCAAGAATCCCACCAACGATTGGAGCAAGGATGAAAATCCATACTTGTTGAAGGGCTGAGCCACCTACCAAGACAGCTGGTGCCAAGCTACGAGCTGGGTTTACTGAAAGTCCAGTAATGTTCAATCCAACAAGAATCATAGCCATCAATGACAAACCGATTACCAAACCAGCAATCGCGCCATTTCCTTTACTTTCTGAAGTAACAGTCATGATAACCAAAACAAACAAGAAAGTTGCGATGACTTCAAACAAGAAACCACCAAAGACAGTGACACCGTTTGCCAAGGCATTTTCACCAAGACTAGCAGTTGACATGCCTGAGTTAGACAAGAGGAAGAATACCGCAGCTGACGCAAGGAAAGCTCCAACTACTTGTCCAAGGATGTAGTTGACAAGTTCTTTTGATGACAAACGTTTGTTTACAAACATAGCAATCGAAACAGCTGGATTCAAGTGAGCACCTGAAATAGTTCCGATTGAGTAGGCTGCAACCACGATGGCTAAACCAAAGGCAAAGGCGATTCCAAGGTGACCTAGGCCATCAAGACCATTTCCAAAAACAACAGCTCCTGTTCCGACGAACACAAGCATGAACGTACCGATTAACTCAGCAACAAATTTTTTCATTTTCTTTCTCCTTTTTTCAAAAACTAGATACTAGTCTATCAAAAGAGGGAAAGGGTTTCAAGAAAATTGTTTGGAAATTTTCAGGATGAAATTCTATAAAAACGGTAGTGTTTATTTGAAACATTTTTTCTAAAGGTATATAATATCAACATAGTTCAGATATGTTGTTCAGTCCCTATTTTGAACTAATTTTACAACTTTACTGTTCTTTTATGAACGTTTGAATGGTATCGTGGATACCAAGGAGGAATCATATGTCTAAAGTTGCTATTGTCACAGGTGCAGGTCAAGGAATCGGTTTTGCAATCGCAAAACGATTGGTTCAAGATGGCTTTAAGGTAGGAGTCTTAGACTACAATCCCGAAACAGCTGAAAAGGCTGTTGCCGAATTATCAGCTGAGAATGCCTTCGCTGTCGTGGCCGATGTTTCGAAACAAGCCGAAGTTGCGCAGGCATTTCAAAAGGTTGTTGACCATTTTGGTGATTTGAATGTTGTTGTAAATAACGCTGGTGTTGCTCCAACTACTCCTCTTGATACAATTACTGAGGAACAATTTACACGCACTTTCGGTATCAACGTTGGTGGTGTCATTTGGGGTTCACAAGCTGCACAAGCGCAATTTAAAGCACTTGGCCACGGAGGTAAAATTATCAACGCAACCTCTCAAGCAGGTGTTGTTGGAAATCCAAACTTGACTGTTTATGGTGGAACAAAATTTGCTGTTCGAGGAATTACGCAAACATTAGCACGTGATCTAGCAGACTCAGGCATCACTGTTAACGCCTACGCACCAGGTATTGTGAAAACACCAATGATGTACGACATCGCTCATGAAGTTGGTAAAAATGCAGGAAAAGATGACGAGTGGGGTATGCAGACATTTGCAAAAGATATTACCCTAAAACGTCTATCTGAACCAGAAGATGTGGCTGCTGCCGTCAGCTTCCTTGCAGGACCAGATTCAAACTACATTACAGGACAAACCATTATCGTTGATGGTGGTATGCAATTCCATTAAGATACAGGAAAAGAGGTTGGAAAATGATTCAACCTCTTTTATTAGTTTTCATTATTAGTTAGGAGGATACAATAGAAACTCTTTCAATAAGTAATATTAGCTTATCCCTAGTATTGAAAAGACTGGATAGCTTCTTTCAACTCATCTTGTAAACTATTTCTCTGGTCAAGTTGGACATAGACTTCCAACATACAGGATCTGAAGTTGGAAAATTTATAAAAATCTTCCCTTTCTTCTATCGGAAAGTCAACAGTTTTTATCCAAGAAGCTACTTTCTCTTGCTCCAACTTCCCTTGTAAAATAGGTTCATAGATCACTCTTGCTAAACGCCAATCCTCATCATCTGTAAAGCGAATCGAAATTCTTTTAAATAGTTGGCCAAGTATCTCAAATACTTCATGAACTCTGGTTTTAGGAAAGTCTGGATGACAAACCACCTCTGTCAGTAAATCGGCTCCATGTGCAAAAGCATGAACCCAACCGTACTGACTTGAAAAACCCCTTGTATCCTTTTCTTTTGAAAGATAGTGCAAGCCTTGATTTAAAAGGACATTACGAATTTCTGCTTTTAATCCCTGATAAAAAATCGATTGCTGGTTGGTATCCGCAGACAAGAGATTTGCATAAATAAGCGCCCTAAAAGAACGTTCAAGTGTTGGCAGACCTACCTTATCAATTTCTTTATCTAGTCCTCCATCAGCTAAGACAACCTCAGCAATGAAATGAAATTGTTCCTGTGTAAATAGCTCTTCCTGAATCCCTCTAGCAAAGCTTGTAAAAACAAGGTCATCGCGAATTTCTGGAGAAGGATCTCCCAAATGATCAAGCAACCACTGGATTTCTTCCTCATGATAACTGGGTTTTTCTTCTGCTATTTTTCTAAGTAACTCTTGATACATGGGCAATACCTCTACATTTCTAGCAACTTGATATAATCTAGACCCCATTTCTCGACAGCATCTAAAACAACTCTGAATTCCTGCCCCATTTCAGTTAAGCTGTACTCAACTCGTGGTGGAACTTCGGCATAGACCTTTCGTTGAACAATCTTATCCTTTTCTAATTGACGGAGATGACGGGTCAAAATAGTTTGAGTAATCCCAGGCAATAATCTCTGCAATTCTTTAAATCGTTTGGTACCCGTACTCAACTGATAAATGATTACCAGTGCCCATTTCCCCGTTAAAACCCTCTGCGTTGTCGCAAATGGACAAATACCATACTCACTCACTTTATTTGTCATAAAATATCTTCTTTCTATTTTTTAAAAAAATTTATCTTTTAGTATCAATAATAGTACTACTTTTGATACTAGCTATCGAAAAAGTGTCTACTTGTTTTTTTGTTTGTAACTGTTACAATTATATCATAAAAAAGAAATGGAGAATAGATATGTCAGCAAACTTAGAAATTTTCAATGCTTATAACCAAGCTTTAATTGCTGGTGACTTTCCTGGTGTCTTTGAAACGATGGCAGACGATATTATCTGGCATCAACCTGGTACTCATAGTATATCTGGTACAGTTGTTGGTAAGGACAAGCTAGGAACTCACCTGGCTACATTTGCTGAGAAAACTAATGGAACCTTTAAGGTGATAACAAATTGGGTTTCTGACAATAAGGATTTAATCGCAGCCAATGTTACTTTTCTTGGAACACGTGCTGATGGTACTGAACTCAATATGAACGGGATTGACCTCTTCCGCATTGAAGACGGAAAAATCAAAGAAGTTTGGCTCTTCTCTTCAGATCAAGCTGAAGAAGATAGCTTTTGGGGATAATTTAAGAGGCCAGGACAAAAAATTTTGATTTTAGGAATTCTTTATTATAAATTTTTAAAATCGATAGATTAGATAAAAAAGCAAACAAAACAGAATTCTGAGTTTCAGATAACTCGTTTTGTTCGCTTTTTTTATTTAAGGTTAGACTTTTGTCCCAGACTCTTTTAATTTACTCTCCCAACTGGGCACTGTAGGCGATAATCTGGTCAACCGTGTCTGACAAAAATTGAATGGTATCACGGAGTGGTTTATCTGTTGAAATATCAGCTCCGATAATCATAGCTGACTCAAGCGGTGTCTTGCTTCCACCTGATTTGAGGAGATTAAGCCAGTCTTCAGCTCCATTCTCAGAGTTTTTAAGATGGAGGTAACCAGCTGTCGAGATGACTAGTCCTGCCGAGTAGGTGTAACTATATAAGCCCATGTAATAGTGAGCTTGGCGCATCCAAGTCAAAGCTGCATCATCATCGATTTCAATGGCATCTCCCCAGAAATCCGTCAAAACTTCCCTCATAATGCTGTTGAGCTTGCTTGCTCCAAAGGTCTCCCCTTCTTCAATCAATGTATACACCTTACGCTGGAAGGCTGCTTCCAAGAGGTGGGTAATAAAGTTATGGAAGTAGGTGTCTGTCAAGCGGTGAGCAAGAGCGAAGCGTTTTTGACGAGGGTCGTCAGATTGGTGCTCCAAGTAATCACTGAGAAGCAATTCATTGAAAGTTGACGGCGCTTCGACATAGTAGGTCGACATGTGAGCATTGAAGTAACTCTGATGATTATCTGAAAAGATGAATTGACCAGAATGCCCGATTTCATGAATCAAGGTATAGACATCGCTCAAACGGCCTGTCCAGCTCATGAGGACATATGGATGAACGCGATATGGATCCGCCGCATAACCACCAGAATCCTTGCCACTGTTGGCAGCAAAGTCCACCCAGCGCTCTTCTTGATAGCGAGCAACTTCCTGACAATATTCTTGTCCCAAAGGTTCTACCGACTTCATGACCAAATCATAGGCGTCGTCAATGGTCACTTCAGGATTGAGGGCACTATCCAAATCCAATTTCCAGTCTGCAAAAGTCATCTTTTCAAGACCATTTACCTTGGCAACATGCTTGAGGTATCTCTGAGCAACGGGTGCAAAATCCTTCATGATGAGGTCAATCTGGCGGTCAAACATGGCACGGTCCACTTCTTGTTCAGCTAGAAGATAGTCAAAAACTGATTCGTAGCCCTTCATATCTGCCAATAGTTTTTCAGACTTAACCTGAGCTAGATAGGCTGCAGCAGCCGTATTTTGGTGCTTACGAAGTCCCTCTGAGAAGGAACGGAAGGATTTCTCACGAACCTCAGCGTCCTCATGATTTTGGTAGAAATTCTCATAAGTAACAAAGCTGTTTTTGTAGGTCTTGCCATGAGCTTCAAAGTCAGCCATTTCAAAATCCCCAGCTCGCATCTTAGTGTAAATATCCTGCGGACTGTAGAAAACTTCACCGAGATTGGTCAAGGCTTTTTCCACATCAGCCCCTAGATAATGGGCTTTTTTGATTTTTGCCTGACGAATAGCTGCCGTCAAGTGAGGCAATTCCCCCAAACGGTCTAAGACTTCCTCATCAGCTTCCACCAAGGCATCGTCAAAGAAGGTCAAGGCTACACTGGCATCTGTTTCGAATTCCATCCCAGCTTGGGCAATGTTAGCAAATTCGTCATTGCTATAATCTGTCGTCTGAGGCATAAAACCATAGTTACCAATATGGCTCATCTGAATGTAGATTTGTTCCAATTCCGCAAAGGCCTTTTCAAAATCCTCAAAAGTATGAAGATTATCCTTGTAATCACGGCTAAATTGGTTAATGTCTTCTCGAGCCTTCTCGATTGCATGCAAGAAATCTTCACGATCTTGGTATAGGGCTGTTAAATCCCAAAGTTCCTTCTCTGGAAATTCTGAACGGTGTTTTTGTTCCATCTTCTTCCTCTTATTTCTCTAATTCTAATAAAACACTAAGGGCTGATAAGGCGTAAAGCGGTGCTGTTTCTGCTCGCAAAATGCGAGGGCCAAGTCCTGCTAAGACTGATCCCTTAGCTTCGAAACTCTCAATTTCTGCAGGTGACAGGCCGCCTTCTGGACCAAAGATAAAGAGCAGTTTGGCTCCTTTTTCAAGACCAGAGACCGCTTGTAAGAGCGCAGCGGCTTCACCTTCTTTGGCCGACTCTTCATAAGCCACTACGATGCGGTCAAACTGGTCCAGTTGGGCTAGAAAGTCTGATTTTTTCTCGAAAAGTGTGACACTCGGTACTAGATTACGCTTGCTTTGTTCTGCTGCTCCAAGGGCGATTTTTTCTAGTTTTTCAACCTTTTTATCCAATTTCTTGCCATCCCATTTGGCTACCGACCATTCGGCAGGGAAGGCCCAAATCTGGCTGGCACCCAGTTCGGTTACTTTTTGAGTGATAAACTCCAGCTTGTCTCCCTTGGGAAAGCCAGATGCGATGGTCACTTGGACTGGCAGTTCCACATTGTCATCTAGTTCTTCTACCAATTCAAACTGACGAGCTTCCACATCCAGCACACGCGCCAAGCGCTTGATGCCATCATCAAAGACCAAAGTAACCTCATCATCTTCTTTCAAGCGCATAACCTGAAACATATGCTTGCTGGTTTCCTTGTCCTCGATGGTGACAGGAGAGACTGCACTCCCCTTGACAAAATACTGCTGCATGCTAGCCTCCAATCACACCTGAAATATCCTTGGTTTTCTTAAAGACACAGGCATTCCATTCCCCTTGAACCATGTGGGTTTCAAGGAAAAATCCAGCTGACTCAGCCGACTCGCGCACCATGTCCCACTTGTCCTTGATAATGCCACTCATGATCAGGTAGCCTTCATCCTTGACCAAACGATAGGCATCGTCTGTCAGATGAATGAGAATATCCGCCAAGATATTAGCTACAATCACATCTGCCTCAATCTCAACACCCTTAAGCAAGTCTCCAGCAGCAACGTGGATATTTTCCATTCCAGGGTTAAGTTCAATATTTTCCTGAGCAACACGAACTGCTACATCATCTAGGTCATAGGCGAAGATTTCCTTGGCACCAAGTAGCGAGCTAGCAATGGAGAGAACCCCTGAACCAGTCCCCACATCTAGCACTGTCTCGCCACCACGAAGAACCTGTTCCAAGGCAAAGAGGCTCATCTTAGTAGTTGGATGGGTCCCAGTACCAAAAGCCATCCCAGGATCTAGCTTGATAATCTTTTCCCCAGCAGTCGCCTCATAGTCTGTCCACGACGGCACGATGGTCAAATCATGAGTGATGCGTGCAGGTTCATAGTATTTCTTCCAGTTGTCTGCCCAGTCTTCCTCAGCCAAGGCAGTCGTCCCCATCTTGACCTCTCCCAAATCCATAAAATCTGTCAATTCTGCTAGGCGAGCCTGCAAATCTGCCTCAACCGTTGCTATATCAACCGTGTCAGGGTAGTAGGCGGTCACAACGATTTCTTCTTGTTGCTCGACCTCTGGGAAAATCTCGCCGAAGCGGTCAACATTTCCCACATAATCCATGCTGTCTTCAATCGCAACGCCTTGCGCTCCCAGCTCAATCAAGAGATTGGAAACTAACTCCTCCCCCTCACGCTTAACTGTAACTTTTAACTCTTGCCATGTTTCCATATTTAAGATATCAAGCCCATAAAACACAAAGCCAAAATAGAAACTTCTCTGAAGACACTTGTGTCTAGGAGAAGTTTATCTGTTTGGCACAGTGTTTAGGGCGGGTTCAGTTTAAAATTTAACCGAACCATCCTTTCTAATCACTTACTTTAAAATAATCTTTTAATCTCTCTTGCAACTGAGGTACAACTTGACTGGAGCTAAGAAATTCCTTGACATTCATCAGCTGATAACCCTGCCCTTCATCACCAAAGGTGATATTGTCAAACTGGTTCTGTGTTAACTGACCGACTAGAAATACAGATTGTTTATCCGCAAAAAGCATACTTGGATAAACCTTACTCCAAAGCAGACAATCTTCAGTTAGATGAATGCCCAGTTCTTCATAAACTTCACGCACCACGCACTCAAAAGGACTTTCATCACCCTCTCGTCCACCGCCTGGAAGTTCCCACATATTGGGCCAGGGAATGCTTGCCTTATCATCGCGTAAGATAGTCAGAAGCTTATCCCCACAAAACAAAGCAATCTTACAGCCTGTGAAATCAGAAATCTCTATTTCCATGTCAAACTCCTAGTATCTCGGATAAGGATAAAACTCTCCCTCTTCCAATCCAACTTTTCCTTCTTCAAAGACTTCTTGGTTCCATTCCATGACAAATTCTTCTGCTTCTGGGTCTTCCAAAAAGTCCATAAGGGCATCTAGTCCAACCTCTGCAGTGTCTTTGAGGAATAGAGCAAAATAAGCTAGAAACTCACGAGAAAAACCCTTTTTAGGCAGATAAGGAATGACCGTCAAATAGTCTCCCTCATTGACGGTTGACTTGGCAGGATTGTAGAAAAGGACTGCTTCCTCAAATAGGATATCATCTGACGAAACCTCTCCGTCTTCATCTACCATTTCCACACCTGCAGCATTTTGCGCTTCCAATAGAAAACTCACTTCTACCGCGTGATTGCGCTTGTCCCAACTAATCTCAAAGTCAAAGGGAAAATTCTTCTCCAACTCTTCCTCTAAAACATCTAAAAATCCGTATGTTGCCATCTTGTCCTCTTTCTATGCGACTCTTAAATAGCCCCGATTGCTCGGAAATATGCTAAAATAGATACTACCATCTTACCACAAAATTATTTTATGTCCTAATTATACCATATTACCTCATTTAAACCCTTGGTATTAGTGATTTTCTTAAACGGTTGATTTCCTTATTTTTTTCCAAAAACTCAACACAAAAAGCCCTCGAAAGGGCTAGCAAATCTATAGGATCAATAGACAAGTAACCAGCACAATTAGGAGTGCTTTTTTTATTGACTATTCCCACGATGTCACACTTAATCTTAGGCTTGAATTTTCTTATCTGCAATAGCGTCTGTCAAAGTCTGAGAAAAGTTAAGTCCCATTTCTCGTCCCAACTTATCTGCCCATCTTGGTATGGTCAAGGTCTTTTTAATTGGTTCCTGACTTCCTAAATACTCTGATACATCAACAGATACCATAGAAATAAAAGATTTATCAAGGTCATAGGTTGACACGAAATCTTCATCATCTTTAAAAGGATCATTATCAATTAAAGACAAGCTATTGATATCTGATGGCTGGGGCAAGTCTTCATCACTCTCTATCAAATCTGCAACAGTTATGCCTAACCACTCTGAACCCATAGCCAGAGCCTCAGAAATCCCCTCTCCTTGTGTAGCTGAGTATTCAAAATCCGGGAAATGGACAAAATAAGTCGCTTCTGCTCCGTCTGTATCGTCATAATAAAATAAAGCTGGATACGTAACTAACATCTCACTACCTCCATATCAAAAAGCAGGGGCTGAATTTTACAACCTAGCTTGCTTTCTTATCCCTCTTTCAGTGTACTTATTTAGCTCACCATGAGGGATTGTGATAGTTCTTTCTCCTTGCTTCTCCATTTTAATATAGGCCTTTACCGCCTTTGGTTTTTATCCAACCATGAGCCGTAAGGAGTTTGCCCATCTCTTTTTGTGTCATAGGCATAGCGCTCTTACCTCCTGACAACACTACCATAACACGTGTTACACGTATTGTAAAGGATGATACTTATTATTCTCTTATACCATCCACCCTAGATGTGGTTCTATGAGATTAGCCTTATATAAAAGGATAGGCAGAACTATCAGAGTTCCTGCTTTTCTCGACCCACTAGAAATGGCGCGATTCAATCTCAACATTACTTCTCCTCTCTTCATTAAAATATAATTATCGCCCAAAATTATATTGCGATTTTTCTAAAAGACTACCAAAAACTACTAAATCAATACGTTCGGCAGACGAGAAACTTGCATTGTCAGATAAACTGTTTTATCATTTACCATACTTTATTCATTAGTAATATCACTTGATTTGAAGTATAATATTGGAAAGGAAATCAGTAATGAATTTAGAACAATATTTAGGAAAAGAAATTAGTATTGTTTTTGTTGACGGGCAAATTTTAGAGGGTCATTGTAATAGATTTACAGGGAAACTTGATACGGAAGATGAACTCTATGATGAAATTACAATAAGAACAGATAAATATCCATATATTGGATTTAATGAATCTGAAATCGCATCAATAGAGTTAACTCAAGACGGTATTATAAAATAACAGGAGTTGTTTATTATGAATAAAACTAAAAAAGAGAATTTAATTTTCATTGATGGTTGGGAGCATGTGCATTGCCCTGTATGTGGAACTTTAGTAGAAACTTATGATATTTGCGATGTTTGTCATTGGCAAAATACGGGAGCATTTAATATCGATGGCGGTCCTAATAAAATAACGCTTGCTGAAGCGAAAATGGCTTATAAAAGGAAGAACGACATGAATGAATCACAAAAGACTTGGGAAATTGACGGGGAAATCTGGCTACATTGCCCAGTTTGCGGAGCTGAAGTTATGGACTATGATATCTGTGACGTCTGTCGTTGGCAAAATACAGGTATTATAAATATAGACGGTGGTCCAAATAAGATGACTCTAGCTGAAGCCAAAGAAGCTTACGCAAGGAGAAAAATTGTAAAAATTCGAGAATTTGATACAGTGTTGTTAAAAAACGGTCAAACGGCGACAATTGTCGAAAAGTTAAGTGAAGATACTTTTATTGCTGACATAGGTGATTCACCCAAAGACTGGGATACCATAACAATCACAATCAATGATATTGAAAAAGTAGTGTATAGAAATAGCTAATATATTTGTATAGTGTTGGGAGTAACCTTAAATGAATAAGAGTGGAAAAGAGAATTTAATCATCATTAACGGCAGCGAATATGTCCATTGTCCAGTATGTGGTACTGTTACAGCAGTGTATGATATCTGTGACGTCTGTCAGTGGCAAAATACAGGAGAAACTAATATAGATGGTGGCCCTAATGAAATGACACTTGCAGAAGCCAAAGAAGCTTACGCAAAAGGGATTCCAATAATATAAAATATATAGCTACTATTTTACTTTTCAACCATGTTTATAATTTCTTTTAAGCTTGGTTTGGTTTTTCTAATTCTATCCCATGACCTCATTTTTAAAAAAATCCCTAAATAGATGCCATTTATCTTTGGTAATTCGTTAGAAAGATTGTATTTCTCTCTAATCTCATCTTTATGACTTTCTACAAATTTGCTACGAGGTAAGCAATAAAAAATACCTTCCCCAAAATAACTTAAATCTTCATCAGATAGTTCAATAAGCTCTTCAGGTTTTACAAAAATCGCTCTATTAACTCTATCTTTGCCACTGGCAAAGGCTTTCTCCACAAATCTTTTATCTAGTCCCATCTTTATTTAACTCTCTCAAATTGTTTTAGTTCCAGAACAGTCAGTTCTTTAAATTCTTTTCCTGTTTCGTTTAAATATTTGTTAATTTTTCCAAGATTGTATTTCATAGGTGCTGGTTTCACTCCATTTGGTAAACCAACTAGTCCGTCAAGTTCCATAAATGACTTATTTTCAAGTAGCTTTGAATTTGAAGTATTCATCTAGTTCCATTTTCTCCTTTTCAAATATTGCTATCTAAATTTATATCTACTATGTACTTTATCAAGAAAACTTCCTAACTTGGTAATTCCATTATTTCCATTCCTTATCACCTCTCTTTTCATTATAGTTCATACAATGACATTTAGCAATATTATTTCTCAAGTCAGCAATTCCACTTCTTTAGACTCAACTATCATATTTTGAGCTTTAAGGAAGATCCATTCTTTCATGCTGATACCTCTCCTCATCAAATTAAATAGTCAGAAAAATTCTATCTCACACCCTGAATATTACAAAACCATTGAAATATCACAACTAATAGGCTAGAATGGACATAGTAAGATATATTAGATGAGTTATTCTACTCAAAAAATATGAAACTAAAATCCACGTTAGAAAGGACTGCTATGCCAGACAATCTCGCGCTTCGTATGCGCCCTAAAACCATCGACCAGGTCATTGGTCAGGAACATCTGGTTGGGCCTGGAAAAATTATCCGCCGCATGGTGGAAGCCAACCGCCTGTCCTCCATGATTCTTTATGGACCTCCGGGAATCGGCAAGACCAGTATTGCCTCTGCCATCGCAGGGACTACTAAGTATGCCTTTCGAACTTTCAATGCGACAGTTGATAGTAAAAAACGACTGCAAGAAATTGCGGAAGAGGCTAAATTCTCTGGTGGTCTCGTCCTATTGCTTGACGAGATTCATAGACTAGATAAAACCAAGCAAGACTTCCTCTTGCCTCTCTTGGAAAGTGGTCTGATCATCATGATTGGCGCTACGACTGAAAATCCCTTCTTTTCTGTCACTCCTGCCATCCGTAGCCGAGTTCAAATTTTTGAGTTAGAACCTCTGTCTAACCAAGACGTCAAAGAGGCCCTGCAGATAGCTCTAAGTAACCCTGAGCGTGGTTTTGATTTCCCAGTAGAACTAGATGAGGATGCGCTGGATTTCATCGCAACTTCTACAAACGGAGACCTGCGTTCTGCCTTCAACTCACTGGACTTGGCTGTTCTTTCTACCCCTGAGAATGATGAGGGCATTCGCCATATTACTCTAGACATCATGGAAAATAGTCTTCAGAGAAGCTACATTACTATGGATAAGGATGGAGATGGCCACTATGATGTTCTCTCAGCCCTGCAAAAGTCTATCCGTGGCTCAGATGTTGATGCCAGTCTTCACTATGCTGCCCGCTTGATTGAGGCTGGTGATTTGCCAAGTCTCGCTCGTCGTTTGACTGTTATCGCTTATGAAGATATCGGTTTGGCCAATCCTGAAGCCCAGATTCACACCGTGACTGCTCTGGGTGCTGCACAAAGGATTGGTTTCCCAGAAGCCCGCATTCTCATTGCCAATGTCGTCATTGATTTGGCCCTTTCTCCAAAATCCAACTCAGCCTATGTAGCTATGGATAAGGCACTTGCCGACCTCAAAACATCAGGGCACTTGCCTATTCCGCGACACCTGCGTGATGGACACTACAGCGGAAGCAAGGAACTAGGGAATGCCCAAGACTATCTCTATCCACACAACTATCCTGGAAATTGGGTCAAGCAAGACTATCTGCCAGAAAAAATCCGCAATCATCACTATTTCCAAGCAGAAGATACTGGTAAATATGAACGGGCTTTGGCTCAAAGAAAGGAAGCTATCGACCGTTTGCGAAAAATCTGAAATCCTTTTCAAAAAATTGCACTTTCCTCTTGATTTTTTTTGAAAAAGTGGTATCATATAAACATAGAAACGCTGTGGTGTACGACTTCACACTTAAGTGTTGACCGACTATTTTTTGTATTATTAGGGAAACAAAAGTCTTCTAACAGCATGTAGGCCGTCTCACACGGAAACAGCTTCAGTTAGAGCGAGTTGCCCACCTGCTTAATTGCGCGGGTTCAATACAAACCGTGAAGTTTCGGCACCAATACAGCTTTTTTCTTTGCCTCCTTAGCTCAGCTGGCAGAGCAGCGGACTCTTAATCCGTGGGTCACAGGTTCGATCCCTGTAGGGGGCATCTAAATACAACAGGAAAAGCCTTGATAACCAAGGCTTTTTTGCTTGTCTATAACTGATTTACCCCATCATTTGTCCCACATTTTAAATCTATCTTTTCTTTTTGAATCAAATTACATCTTTACAAATAGTGTAAAGCCAGTTACTTTTGCTTTGATGCCATACAATATTTTCATGTAGAGAAGACAAATTTTATCTTCTCTTTTTATTTTCAAAATAATAAAAACTGATTTTCTTTTCATAAATCAGACTGAAACTTCCAAATTTTCCATTTTGTTTATTGACATTTCCTCTAAAAAGGTGTATAATATTTTTATTATCAAACTATACTATATAGGGGGTATTGAAATGAAATTTTCTAATCGTTTACTGCTATTCCTTGCAGGAGTTGTTTTTGTCCTTTTAGGACTTTTCCTATTTACAAACCCAGTAGCTAATCTTGTTGTTTACAGCTGGTGGATTGCATTTGGTTTACTGGTTTCTTCTATAGCAGCTATTTTAGGCTATTTCTCTGTACCAAAAGAGCTTCGCTCACCAGCTCATCTTTTCCAAGGGATTGTTAATCTTCTCTTAGCTCTTTACCTCGTTGCCTATGGCTTTGTGACGCTGCCAGTTGTCATTCCAACTATTTTAGGAATTTGGTTAATTGTAGAAGCCATTATAGCTTTCTTTAAAGGCAATCGTCTGGGATTGATTTTCCCTATTATTGGCAACCATATCATGTGGATAGCGTTGCTTGCATTTTTACTAGGTCTAGTGATTTTGTTCAATCCAGTAGCTACAAGTGTCTTTGTCGTTTATGTCGTTGCCTTTGCATTTTTAATTGTTGGTTTCACCTATATCCTTGATGCCTTTCGTAAATAATCTAGCTGCCATTTTGGGCATATTAAAATAGCTGGGAAGTTACATTCTCAGCTTTTTCTGTTGCCTCCTTAGCTCAGTTGGTAGAGCAGTAGACTCTTAAGCTATGGGGCGCAGGTTCGAGCCCTGCAGGGGGCACATCTAAATCAACAGAAATAAGCCTTGAAACCAAGGCTTTTTTTAACGTCTAATAGCTTTTTGTAGAAAAGTATTTAAAAATAAAAGAGAAGAGAATCTCTCACTCTCTTCTCAGTATATCTTATTAAATTTAGTTTTTCTTAATCTACCTGATTTTCCTTTGCAACGACAAATTCTTTAACCAGTCGATAGATAACAGCAAATACGGGGGTAAAGAATATCATTCCAAGTAAGCCAAAGAGATTGCCTCCAATACTAGCAGCCGCAAGCGTGAATAGGGCTGGCAAACCAATAGACTGACCTACAACTCTAGGATAAATAAGGTTTCCTTCAATCAGCTGTATAACTTGATATAGAAGAAGAGAAAGTAAGGCTTGAGTAGGACTCACTGTGAAGATAAAAATCGCTCCCACAACACAAGCAATCATAGGCCCTACATAAGGAATGAACGATAGCACTCCTGCAAAGATACCTGTCATTACTCCATAGGGTATCCCAAACACGCTGTAACCAACCGCTATCATAACTCCTATGATGACTGCTTCAATCAGCTGACTCATCAAAAATTGGTCATAAGTCTCTAGTGCTACTTGTCCAATGTAAGTCAACTTTATCACCACCTTCTCTGGAAGAAAAACTTTTAGAAGTCGACTCGTCATCGCTGCCAAATGTTCCTTACTGGATAAAAATAAAAAGGTGAAGACTATAATCAAAAAGGCATTCATCAAACTTGAAAAAATATTGCCGATATTACTAGTCAGACCTGATAAAAAACCTATCAAAGCTTGGCTAATAGAGCTAGACTGTCCCTGTATGCCTGATACGATAGTTGACAACATGTCTTTGGTTACAAATTCCGAGCTGCCTAGCAATTTCCCAAGTTGAGTAAGGACTGTTGAAAGGACTGTTCCCAGCTGACTAATAGTCTGGGCTAGGGTTGGCAGCACCAAAACCAAAAGAGCAATCACGATTAAGATAAGAGCTAGGAAAACAAGTACCATGGCAATCGGACGACGCAACTCTGCCTTTACCTTCAATTTAACTAAGTACTGTTCAATTTTTTTCATAGGAACATTAAGCACAAAAGCAATAACAGCACCATAAATCAAGGTTGATATTACATCAAAGAGAGAGATTGCTCCTGATATAAAGCTCGATGCATTCAGAATTACAAGAGCAACCAGCCCTATAAAAAGTATTAACGGGGTGTATTTTTTTACTAAGTTCATAAATTCTCCTTAATAAACATGTTTAGATACGACTATACTATTTGGTTTTTCAAACTCTCGATTAAGGTAGGCTTGGTAAGTTCCTGGAGCGATAAATCCTTTGGGTGAGAGGATATCGGTGCCAGCCTGACCGACTATGGTATCAGCCAAGAGCACACAGTTTGTAGATAAGACAAAGTAGGATTTAAACTTAGATTTGATAAATTTATAAAGTTCCCCATCTGTCTCATGTCTGATTTTATAAGCGTAGGTGTAGTCTTCCTTACCATCACCTGTCATGATTTTATCTGCACTTGGCTCCCATGGAATCGTCAGTTGTTTCAATTCAGCCAACTTTTTCTGAACTGCTTTTTCCATTTCAGGCGTCAAAACTATCCCATAACCAAAAAGCGTTTTTTGACTCTCACGTTTACATAGGTCAATGTACTTGTCACGATCACAGAAATATAAGACACCATCTCCTACCATGCCAAATAAGGTCTCAGAAGACGGATCATAGTTGCCATAAGAAATAACACGGCCTTGATAGCAGATATCCACATGACCAATTGCCGAAAACAGAGAGGTCTCAGCTGTATGAACAAAAATTTCAAGCTCCGCTGTCTTACCAGACTTCACTATTCCAAGATGGATATCTTCTTCCTCATCAGCATTTTCCAGCATAAATTTGTTAACTTTTGCTAAAGTTCTTGCAGGGATGAGAGCGGCTAGGACAATAGGTAAGCTAATTCTAATACGACGTTTGAGATGGTTTTTCCCAATTTCCTCCTCAAACAAGAAACCATCACGGATATTGGACACACCATAAAGGAAAAAATAAGCCCCTAATACAAAGAGTTGAAAGACAGAATTTCCTGTAGAGGACAAAAGACTAGTCCCACCAAGAAAAACTAGTACGAGTCCATCTAGTAAGAGACGAAAACGAGGTCGAATTTTGTTTTTGCGGTAGAGAACATAGGTGACAAGGTTAATACTAGCATGAAAAATCTGATAAACTCCAATCACAAGAGCCAAAATATAAATCGGCACATCCGTCGCAAGATTGGAGCCAAGCAAATATCCCAGCACTAACAATTTAACCAGTGCAACTCCCAAGGTGTCCGTTGACTGACTTTTTTTGAAAATACGTAATACTAAATCTAAGACCGTTGCTATCCAAGCTAAAAACAGAACCAGTCGAATAACCTTTACTGGCAACCAAGTCCCCGTGACCATCAAGATGAGACCTAGCAGAACAAACAAGAACCCCTGAGCAAGTAATTTCTTACCTGTCAGACCTAAAGATAGAATTTTTTCCATATAAAAACCTTTCAACAATAAAAATTAAACACTCCGATTAAACTGACTAGTAAATAGCCAACACTACAAACAGCCTGTGCCAGCAACATATGGTGACTAGAAATGACTGTAATAATGTCACCATCTTGTCTTATGCACTTCTAAAATTTGTTATATTGATTAGAAACCAGAGCTTATAAAAACTAGCTAAACTCGAGAGATAGACACAATTGCGACGAAAAAATGTATAACCAATTCAACTTGTTAAGGTAAGAAAGCATTATTTCCAATCTATTAATTATTCATCTATTACCTATTATGACACAATATTCCCTATAGTTCAACTTTTTACTTGTTTTTATATTACACGGACTAAAAAGTTTTCAACAGTTGATTGCATTTGTTTTAATAAGTTTTAACCTTTCTTGGTTAGATAAAAAAAGAACCATACAGTTTAGAATCTGTATGGTTTTTGCCCCACTTTTGTCCCATTTTTAAATCATGACATTGAAAATACCTAAAAGTACCTTCCGAAAATCATCTATATTTCAATATTTTTGATTACTTTCAATATGAAAATTTCATACAAATTCATGTAGGGGGCATCTACATACAACAGGAAAAGCCTTGATTTACAAGGCTTTTTTGTGTAGTCTTAGCACTAAAAAACGATAGAAAAAACACCCCTTCTGAACTGCACCCCAAAAGTTAGACAGAAAAAACCTAACTTTTGTGGCGCAGTTCATTCGCGTCACATGAAGTTATTTAAGCATCTCCCTTTTTTTATTACCATTTTCTGTTATAATAAATTGTACTTCTAAAATAGAAAGGTCTTAAGATGACAACTCTTATTAAACATAAACGTGTAGAATTTTCAGAACTTTTTTATGACCTAGTTTTTGTTTTTGCAATTTCAAAAGTAACTACTTTAATTGACCATCTTCATAACGGTATTTTGACTTGGAATTCTTTCCTTGATTTTTTCATTGCTACTTTGTTTCTCATCGATTCCTGGATGATTCAAACCGATTATACCAATCGCTATGGAAAGAACTCTTTATTTAACATAGTAATCATGTTTATCAAAATGGGAATTTTACTCTTTATAGCCAATATGATTGGACCTGATTGGCAACAATATTTTCATTATCTCTGTTGGGCTATTGGTACATTAACCCTTACCTTATTTTTTCAATATTTGGTTGAATTTTTTAGAAAATCAACCGATGATGCTAATCGGGAAAGTATCAAAGGTTTTCTATGGATAACAGGTCTAGGAAGTTTAGGATTCTATCTAGCAGCTCTTCTTCCTATTTACCTTAGAGTCTATATCTTATTTGCTAGTATTCTGCTAACATTTATTATGCCAAGTATCTTGCTTAATAAAGATAAGCATTACCAGGTAAATCTCCCCCATTTAATCGAGCGCATCTCCCTTCTTGTCATTATTATGTTTGGAGAGATGATTACGGAGCTAGCTAACTTCTTTACAATCGAGAATTTCTCGATTTATTCGGTTCTTTATTTCATTATTATGATTTCTCTGTTCTTGTTTTATTTTGGTCAATTCGACCATGCTATTGATGAAAAATCTAATCAAAAGGGACTATTTCTAATTTACAGTCACTATCCTATTTTCATTGGACTTCTTATGATGACCGTTTCGATGAGTTTTCTTCTGAATCCTGAAGCTAATCGTCTCTTTGCAACCAGCTTCTCTTATATCGGATTTGGCCTCTTTCAAGCTGCTGTCCTAGTAAATGGGCCCCATAACAAACACTATCTTCGCTATTCGAAAAGTTACTACTGTGTCCAAGCGACACTCTATCTGGCTGCCTTGATTCTCTCTTTAATCTTTGCTTCTAATCCTATAATAGTAGTGAGTATAACAACCATTTTAGCTCTAGCTATAGCCATTCATTTTATTTATTTTTATATGACACAGAATAAAAAATATTCCAAATCTAACTGGGGGCTCTTTTAATGAGTTTATAACATAAAAAAGCTTTGGGAACCAAGGCTTTTTTGATTTCTATCTAAACTTTTTCATAAGGTATTTTCGTGCAGGTGCTTCAACTATTTGAACGATTTCAAATCCTTCTTTTTGATAAAGGTGCTGAGCTGCTTGATTTGCCTCGAAGACATTTAGAGAAATACTATCTATGTCTCCATTTTCAAAGACCAAACTAACAAATTTCCTTAAAGCCTGGCTACCTAAGCCTTGTCCCTGTTTCTGGGGATTGATAAAAAATCTTCCAATATGAAGATTGCTGTCTTCTTGCCTGATTTTCTGGATAAGCCCCACAAACTCGTATCCATCAAAGATTGAAAAGAATCCTTCCAAATCTTGCAAAACTTGAATTGTCAAGGGAAAAGGAATCATTGGTCCCATCCATTGTTCTTGAAAGGATTTGCCTAGGGAGTTGGACCATTTGCATACGAGCTGAGCGTTTTCTGTGCTCACCTTTTCTTCAAAACGAACTATCATCTTTGCCTCACCATCTTATCTATGTTTCTCCATTATACTACTTCTCCTATTTTTTACGAATAGATAAGTATGATTGATATTTATTTTTTTCTTGTCGGGAGCATTCTCGCTTCCTTTCTTGGTTTGGTCATTGACCGCTTTCCAGAGCAATCTATTATCCAACCTGCTAGTCACTGCGATTCCTGTCAGACTCGCTTGCGTCCCTTAGATTTGATTCCTATTCTCTCGCAGGTGCTCAATCGCTTTCGCTGTCGCTACTGCAAGGCTCCTTATCCTATTTGGTATGCCCTCTTTGAACTAGGTTTAGGACTCCTCTTTCTGGCTTGGTCATGGGGCTGGCTTTCCTTGGTACAAGTCGTCCTCATAACTGCCGGTTTGACCTTGGGTATCTACGACTTTCGCCATCAGGAATATCCCCTACTGGTCTGGATGACTTTCCACCTAATCCTCATGGCTTCCTCTGGCTGGAATCTAGTCATGGTCTTCTTCCTTGCTCTTGGAATTGTGGCTCATTTTATCGATATCCGCATGGGTGCAGGGGATTTTCTCTTTTTAGCTTCTTGTGCTATCGTCTTTAGCGCAACCGAATTACTCATCTTGATTCAGTTTGCTTCTACGACGGGCATCCTGGCCTTTCTACTGCAAAAGAAAAAGGAAAGACTTCCTTTCGTGCCTTTCCTCTTACTCGCTGCCTGTGTAATTATTTTTGGTAAGCTACTGCTTGTTTGATAAAGTCCTCAATCGGCTCTCCTTGGTGGAGAGCTTTTACGATTTTTGAACCGACGATAACGCCATCTGACACCGCATTGAAGCGTTCTACATCAGCTTGACTAGATACGCCAAAACCTGTCAAGACTGGGATATCGGCCACTTGATGAAGTTGTGCCAAGTGCTTGTCCAAATCTGCGCGGTAATTGCCTGATTTCCCTGTCACCCCATTGATGGCAACCGCATAGACGAATCCTTCTGCCCCATCAATCAACTCTTTCTGACGCTCAAGCCCTGTCGTCAAACTAACTAGGGGAATCAAAGCGATGTCTGTATCTGCCAAATAAGGCTCCACAAAATTGGTATGCTCATGAGGAAGGTCTGGAATGATCAAGCCCTTAACCGCTGTATCTGCCAAATCTTTGACAAAGTTCTCCACACCGTACTGAAAGAGAGGGTTGAAGTAGGTCATGATGACAAGTGGAACCTCTGTTTCAATTGTTTTCAATGTTTCAACCAAAGCCTGGGTAGAGGTCCCGTGGGCTAAACTGCGCAAACCAGCTTCTTCGATAACAGGTCCATCTGCAACAGGGTCTGAAAAGGGAATACCCACTTCAATGGCAGAGACACCCAAATCTTCTAAAAAGTGTATTGTTTCTCCGAGTCCATCCAAACCTTTTTCATGGTCACCAGCCATGATATAGGGAACAAAAATTCCTTTTCCAGCTGCTTTAATAGCGTTTAATTTTTCTGTTAGTGTCTTAGGCATGAGCTTCTCCCTTCTTTGCTGCATCTGCTTCCAAGCGGTCTTTGACTTGAACTACATCCTTATCCCCACGACCTGATAGACAGACTATCATGGATTTGTCTGGTCCAAGTTCTTTGGCCAATTTCACTGCAAAGGCGATCGCATGGCTAGATTCTAAGGCTGGGATAATTCCTTCCACACGAGACAAGAGTTGGAATCCTTCCAAGGCTTCTTCGTCAGTCACAGGAACATAGCTGGCACGTTTGATATCGTGGTAGTGAGAATGTTCTGGACCGATACCAGGATAGTCCAAACCTGCTGAGATCGAGAAGGCTTCAAGAATTTGACCATGGGCATCTTGGAGCACATCCATGAGGGAACCGTGAAGGACACCCGGACGACCCTTGGTCAAGGTAGCTGCGTGATGCTCTGTATCCACACCAAGTCCTGCTGCTTCAGCTCCATACATAGCTACTGATTCATCTTCTACAAATGGATGGAAGAGACCGATGGCATTAGAACCACCACCAACACAGGCTACTAAGGCATCTGGTAGATTTTTACCTGTCAAGTCACGGTACTGTTGTTTAGCTTCTCGACCAATAACACTTTGGAAGTCACGAACGATTTCTGGGAATGGATGAGGCCCCAAGGCAGAACCAAGGATATAGTGGGTATCATCAATATTAGCTACCCATGAACGAAGGGCTGCATTGACCGCATCCTTGAGCACGCGCGAACCGTCTGTCACTGCCTCAACCTTAGCTCCCAAAAGCTCCATACGGAACACATTGAGGGCTTGGCGTTTGACATCTTCCTCACCCATGTAGATAGTACATTCCATGTTAAAGAGGGCTGCAGCAGTTGCAGTTGCCACACCGTGCTGACCAGCACCTGTTTCAGCGATAATTTTCTTTTTACCCATGCGTTTAGCCAGAAGAACTTGTCCCAAGGCATTGTTAATCTTGTGGGCCCCTGTATGGTTAAGGTCTTCACGTTTAAGATAAATCTTGGCTCCGCCGATATGCTGGGTCAAGTTTTTTGCGTAGTAAAGAGGAGTTTCACGCCCCACATACTGGCGCAAAAGTTGGTTTAATTCCTCTTGGAAACTTGGGTCTGCCTGACTTTCACGATAAGCCTTTTCCAACTCCAAAACTGCTGTCATCAATGTTTCTGGGACAAAACGTCCACCGAATTTTCCGTAAAATCCATCTTTATTTGGTTCTTGATATGCCATTCTTTACCCTCTCTATAAATCTTCTAATCTTTTCCTGATCTTTTTGTCCATCTGTCTCCACTCCGCTCGATACATCGACTGCATAGGGAGTAAAATGTTGAATTGCTTTTACGACATTGTCTTCATTAAGCCCACCTGCGATAAAGAAGGGCTGAGTTAATCCAGTCGTATCCAGTTGACCCCAATCAAAGGTCTGGCCACTCCCAGCCACAGGAGCATCAAAGAGTAGATAGTCTGCCTGAGAATTAGGCACATGCCCATTTCCATCCACCTGCACAGCCTGAATGCTGGCACAAGGCAAATTCTCAAACAAATCATCTGCTACCTGACCATGAACTTGAACCAAGTCCAAGCCAACTTTTTCAATCGCTTCTAGCAGTTGAGCTCGACTTGGTGAAACAAATACACCAACCTTTTTAACGTTCACTGGAATGAGCTTTGCCAGCTCAGCAGCCTGTTCTAAGGTCACCTGTCTCTTACTAGGTGCGAAGACAAAACCGATGTAGTCTGCTCCTGCTGATACGGCTGTTTCCACCGCTTCTTTGGTCGATAGTCCACAAATCTTAACCTTTGTCAATCTGCAACTCCTTGATTCTTTGAGCCACATCCTCTGCCTGCATGAGAGCTGTCCCAACTAAAATTCCATTAAAGGATGGTGCTACTCGTTCCGCATCCTGCCCTGTGAAAATGGCAGATTCAGAAATGTAATAACGACCTTCCTCAAAGTGCTGGGCCAAATCTACACTGGTCTGCAAGTCAACTTCAAAGGTAGTCAAGTTGCGATTATTGACCCCGATAATCTGGGCACCAAGTCTGTGAGCCACTTCTAGTTCAGCTAGATTGTGGGTTTCCACCAAGACTTCCAGACCAAGCTCTGTCGCGTAGTCATAGAGTTCCTTGACACGTTCTTCTGACAAGGCAGCGACAATGAGTAAGATAACTGTCGCACCAGCATTGCGAGCACGGATGATTTGCTTTTCATCGATGATAAAGTCCTTGTTCAGCGTCGGAATCTCTACCTGACTTGAAATCTCTCGCAGATAATCCAAATGCCCTTTAAAGAAAACTTCATCTGTCAAAACCGAAATCATCACTGCGCCATTCGCTTCATAAGTCTGGACCTGTTGCACAATATCCACATCGAGATTGATATCTCCCAGACTAGGGCTAGCTTTCTTGACTTCAGCGATTACCTGTAAACGGTCTTGGTGATTCTTCAAAAATTCAGCCAAGCGATAGGTCTGGCGTAGGGGCTGGATCTCCTCCAGCTCCATCTGCTCTACCTCACGCGCCTTCTGCTCCAAAATTCGTGCTAAAAATTCCTGACTCATTTTTGGTACTCCTGTAACAGTCTGAGTTTTTCAAGGGCCTTGCCACTAACAATCACTTGACGAGCCAAGGCAATTCCTTCCTTGATACTAGCTACCTTACCATTAGCATAGAAACCAAGACCAGCATTTAAAACTGTCGTTTCCAAGAATGGACTTGGTTCGTTTTGAAGAACACTAAGCAAAATTTCTGCATTTTCCTGAGCATTTCCTCCACGAATATCTTCGATAGCGTAGCGCTCCATTCCCAAATCCTCTGGAGTAAAGCTCGACAAGGTAATTTCACCATTTTCAAGAAGAGCAATCGTGGTTGTTCCATTCAAACCAGCTTCATCCAAACCTTCTGGTCCAGCAACCACGATGGCACGTTTGCGACCCATATTTTTCAAAACCTGAGCTGTACTTTCTAGAAGTTCTGGACGGCTAATTCCAAGAAGCTGTGTTTCTAAAGCCATTGGATGAATCAGGGGACCAGTCAAGTTCATAATCGTTGGAATTCCTAGTTCCAAACGAGCTGGCATGATGTATTTCATAGCTGGGTGCATATTTTTAGCAAAGAGAAAGACGATTCCAGTTTTATCAAAAACCTTACCTAGTTCAGCTGGTTTGAGGTCTAGGTTAATACCCAAGGCTTCGAGGACATCTGCAGAACCAGATTTAGAAGAAATCGAGCGATTACCATGCTTGGCCATATGAACACCGCCACCAGCCAAGACAAAGGCTGCAGTTGTAGAGATGTTAAAGCTGAAAGACTTGTCCCCACCTGTACCACAGTTGTCCATAGCGTCATGGATTTCAGTTGGAATGTGTTGGGCATGTCCTCTCATGACTTGGGCAATGGCTGTGCGTTCCTCAGGTGTTTCCCCCTTCATCTTAAGAGCCAAGAGGAGAGAAGCAATCTGCGCCTCCGTTACACGCCCAGTTACGATACGCTCAATGACATCCGTCATTTCCACACCTGATAAATTTTCAAATTTTGCTAGTTTTTCAATAATCTCTTTCATCCTGGTTTCCTCACTTTACAACCTTCTCGATAAAATTCCGAATAGAAGACAAGCCATCTGGCGTTCCAATGCTCTCTGGATGGTACTGGAAGCCATAAATCGGTAGGTTTTTATGTTGAATCCCCATGATGGCTTGGTCATCAGTCGAACGAGCTGTCACTTCAAACTCTTCTGGCATTTCTTCAATTAAAATACTGTGGTAACGCATGACCGCACGGCCATCCTCGATTCCTTGATACAAAACAGATGGCGCTTCAAAGCTGATATTGCTCTGTTTCCCATGCATGACTTTTGGAGCCAAACCTAGCTTACCACCAAAGACTTCTGCAATGGCTTGGTGGCCCAAACAAATCCCTAGAATTGGCTTCTTGCCTGCAAAGTCACGAATCATGTCTTCCATCTTACCAGCATCAACTGGCCAACCAGGACCAGGAGAAAAGACCAGACCATCTGCTTTTTCAGCTTCTTCATACAGCTTGGGATCATCATTTCTCAAGACCTGCACTTCTGCAAAATTCCCGATGTATTGAGCCAAGTTATAGGTAAAAGAATCATAGTTGTCAATCAATAAAATCATGGTCTTAGTTCTCCAATTCTAGTCATAGATTTAGCCTTATTAATGGTTTCTTGGTATTCGTTTTGAGCGATGGAGTCATAGACAATCCCTGCCCCAGCCTGCACATAAGCTGTTTGATTTTTGAGAATCATAGTTCGGATGGCAATGGCGAAATCCATATCACCCGTTGCAGACAAGTAGCCGATTGCTCCTGCGTATACGCCGCGTTTTTCCGTTTCCAGTTCATAGATGCGTCTCATGGCCCGAATCTTTGGTGCTCCTGAAACTGTTCCAGCTGGAAGTGTTGATTTTAAAGCATCCATAGCAGTGAGTTCTGGAAGCAAACGCCCTTTCACCACGCTGGTCAAATGCATGACATAGCGGAAGAGCTCCACTTCCATATACTTAGTGACTTGGACACTGGCCGTTTCAGAGATGCGACCGATATCATTGCGTCCTAAGTCTACCAACATCCGATGTTCTGCTGTTTCCTTCTCATCAGAAAGCAGGTCTGTCGCCAAAGCCTTGTCCTCTTCATCCATAGCCCCTCTTGGTCTCGTTCCCGCAATCGGATTGGTTGTCACGATACCATTTTTGACAGAAACCAAACTTTCAGGACTAGCTCCGATGATTTGATAATCTCCAAAATCATAGAAATAGAGGTAATTTGATGGATTAGTCACGCGGAGATTTCTGTAGAAGTCAAATGGATTTCCGGTAACTTCTGCTGAGAAGCGTTGACTGAGTACACATTGGAACATATCCCCGTTACGAATCAAGTCACGAGCGGTTTCCACCATTTCCTCAAACTTCTGAGGAGCGATATGCGGTTTGAAGTCTAACGGAGATAGATCCAAGTCTTCAAATTCATTTGTAGCAGGAATGCGTAATTCCTCAAGCACTTGGTTTAAGGCTTTTTCCAAGTCTTCTTGACTACGCTCACTATAGAGAGCATCCTCGATGACATGAATTTTTTCCTTCTTGTGGTCAAAGACCATGTAACTCTCATAGACAAAGAAATGCATGTCTGGAGTCCCAATTGTATCTTGAGGGATTTGACCAATTTCTTCATAAAGCGAAATCATATCGTAGCCAACAAATCCAATGGCTCCCCCACCAAAAGGGAGGTCTGAATGGTGTTGGCTCTTATGAGTCACTTCATAAAGACAATCCAAGGGATCACGATCAATCACTTGCCCATTTTGATAAAGGACCCCATTTTCAAACTTAATCTCAAAAACAGGATTATAGGCTAGGATAGAAAAACGAGCTGTTTCCTTGTCTCTCGGAATACTTTCTAAAATAACCTTGTGTTGCCCCTTTAGGCGCATATAAGCCAAGATTGGTGATAAGACATCTCCATGAATGATTCGTTCCATTGTAATTTCCCTTTCAGTTTCTTATTTTTAATTTTTTGTCTTTTTTCTATTTCCCTTAAATAGTGCGGACGGGAGGTAAAATTATCCAGTGGATGATTTTAGAAATTCATGAAATGAAAGACCTAATTTTTGAGCTCCTCGCTCATTCATTTCTAGGCTCAGGCTAAAATAGTTCCCCGAACTATTTTACTCTCAAAAATTCCGTTCTAGAGAAGCATCTTTGCTTCTCTAGAATACCACTATGGCGGGAAATAGCGGTTTAATGCTCACTTCGTTCGCAAATATTTTATAGAAATTTATCTAGTGATAAAGCATAATTTAAAACTGATAGCCATATCTACGATAAATATATAAAAATCCCCACGCAAAATAACTTGCGTGAGGACGAAATTCGCGGTGCCACCTCAATTATAGGATTTCTCCTATCTCTCATTCCTGTCTCAGAACCTTCCTGTAACAGGCTGTGCGATAAAGGGCACTCCCTTGAGAATTATGTTTTCTTCTCTCGTTTCAGATGGACCCAACCTTACAGCATTCTCTGCTTGTTTCCAGCAACCACAAGCTCTCTATGAGAGAAAAGACTGTAATTTTTCCATCTTTTATTTTTTAGCTTCTAGGTAGTCTGCAATAGCAGCTACGTCCTTGTCTCCACGACCAGAGACATTGATGATGATAATGTCATCTTTACTTAGTTTCGGTGCACGTTTAACTGCTTCTGCGATGGCATGCGAACTTTCAATCGCTGGGATAATTCCTTCTGTCTTACTAAGAAGGAGCAAGGCTTGAACCGCTTCTTCATCTGTCGCTGCCACATATTCTACGCGGCCAGAATCTTTAAAGTAGGCGTGTTCTGGTCCAACACCTGGATAGTCCAAACCAGCTGAGATAGAGTACACAGGAGCCAGCTCTCCGTCTTCCTTAAAGACTGCATAAGTCTTCATACCGTCGACAATTCCGATACTACCTTTTGTCATAGTAGCTGCGTGCTTGTCTGTGTCAAGTCCGTGACCAGCAGCTTCAACCCCAACCAATTTGACTTCTTCATCAGCCACATACAGTGAAAAAGCACCAATGGCATTGGAACCACCACCTACACAGGCAATAACGTAGTCTGGTAAACGGCCTTCTTTTTCTAAGATTTGACGGCGAGATTCTTCACTGATGACCTTTTGGAATTCATGAACAATTGTAGGATAAGGGTGAGGACCTACAGCAGATCCCAGAACATAGAAGGCTTCAAGGTCATTCATCCATGCTCCAAAGGCTGCATCAACCGCATCCTTAAGAGTTCGTGTTCCCGTTTCAACTGCATGAACAGTTGCTCCCATCATCTCCATACGGAAAACATTGAGACGTTGACGTTCCACATCCTCTGCTCCCATGTAGACATCACAGGCCATCCCAAACTTGGCTGCAGCCGCTGCTGTCGCAACACCGTGCTGACCAGCTCCTGTTTCCGCAATCACTCGTTTTTTGCCCATACGTTTGGCAAGAAGGATTTGCCCTAAAACGTTGTTGAGCTTGTGAGAACCAAGGTGGTTAAGGTCTTCGCGCTTGAGATAAATCTTAGCGCCACCTAGGTGGTCTGTCAAACTTTCCGCAAAATAGAGTGGTGTTTCGCGACCGGAATAGTCCTTTAAGTAATGACGAAATTCTGCCAAAAACTCTGGATCATCCTTGTACTTGTCAAATGTCACTTCCAACTCATCCAACAAAGCCTGAATCGGCTCCGGTACAAAACTTCCACCAAATTGTCCAAAATAACCTTTAGTTGTCATAAAAATTTCCTCTTTCTGTATTGATTTCAAGATATGAAAAAAGCCCACACACAGAATTAAATTCCGTGTGAGGGCGTTGGTAACGCGGTGCCACCTCAATTATAAAGGGACTATCCCTTTACATCTCTGCCTTGTCTAACAACAAGTTGCACTGTAAGGTGTGCGCACCGAATTTTCATTGTTTCAAATTCATTTTTAAAATCAGCCCACTTTCACTACTTTCAACCACCTGTTCACAATCACCACAGGCTCCCTGAAGATCAAAAATAGTTACTTTTCTGATTTGTTGAACTTATTTTAATACTTTGTTTTTTCTTTGTCAAGACTTTTTTACGATTTTTTTGAAAGATGTGTGATTCGAATGTGATAATGTCTTTAGTAAATCGAACGTGAAAATGTCCCACTTGTTGGAAATTGGATCCAACTCAATAGAAACTGAATAGATGCTAAACAGAACTTACTTTAGAACACTCCATCTTTTCCATTAGGATTTTCAAGAATTAAACAATACTAGAAACTCTGTCTCCTAACAAGTTTAGTAGAAACTTCAACAGATGTGACACTTTCCCCCTTTATAATTGCTAACACCCCTTCAATCATTTCTTGAGCTAATTTAACATAATTAGGAGAAATTGTAGATAAAGCTGGAGTATAATATTGAGAAATTGGAATATTGTCAAATCCGATTATTGAAATATCATCAGGAATGGTAATTTCCTTCTCATAGCAAGAACGAATCAATCCCTGTACTTTTTCATCACCGGATACAAAAATCAAATCAGGATAATTTTGATTAGATAGATGTCTTGTAGCATATGAATAAACCGAATCTATTGTAGTTAGACCATATACTACTTTCAAATCCATTTCATAGTTATTATCATTTAAAAAAGCACGAACCCCTCTCTCTCGATCAATATTAACAAGGGATTCTCCTCCCATAAGTAACCACATACTATTAATGTTTTCTTTTGATACTAATTTCATCATGTCATAAGTGGCCTGAAAATTGTTGTTAGAAACATACACAACATTAGGTGTTCTAGATTCTCCAAAAACTATGAATGGCATTTTATTCTTTTGCAAGTAATTAATCCGAATATCTTCTTTACTTTCATAAAATACTATTACACCATCTATCAAGCTTCCTGTACTCGAGATTATTGAATTACTAATTGTATCTTCTTCACTAAAATATTCAACAATAGCGTTAACACCATACTCTTTACAAGTTTGTAAAACTTTATCTAATAAAGTTTGAAACCAAATTAAAGGAAAAGAGTCGATTTTTTTTACAGAAATCAATATATTTATAGCTTCTTTTTTAGTTAAATTTTTTGCATACGCATTTGGAATATACGACAATTCCTCTATAACTTTTTGAATCGCTTGATAAGTTTCTTCTTTAACATTTACTCCACCATTAATAACTCGTGAAACTGTTTTTGGAGAAAAACCTGATAAACGTGCAATATCATAAATAGTTACCTTTTTCCCATTTATATTTTTCATTTCAGTCCTCCATTACGAACATTCTAATATTACTATACAATATTTAATTTTTTTTAACAAGAGAATTTTATAAATTATTTAAGATCCACAAATTCACAAAATTAATTTTACAAATATTCTTCCCCTTCAAAAAAGTTTAAATTGCAATTCACACCTTTATTTTTAAGAATGTTTCCAACTTCACGACAAATAAATTCATATGAGAAAAAACTACCATAAAATTGTAGATTAACTTTTTCAGTAAAAATTGTTGGATTTATAAAAATATATAATAGCCTGTCAATGTAACATTCTAACATAGACTTAATTTTTTCTTTAAAAATAACATTTGTTATCAACTCATCAGGAGGTAAATGAAAGGGAAACACCATTTCACAAATATCATAAAAAGAAATAAATTTGTATACTTGTATCAAACAATTATTATCAAAATATTCTATTTTACCTAAATCAAAATAGATTTTAAAATCTTTCATAAAAACCTCTGAGCAAAAATCTACTCAAAAATTAGATGATTAAAACATCTAAAAAACAAAAGGACAAAAACATCTGTCCCTTTGTTTACTAAATTTCAGCTAATTTCTTCGACATAAATAACACCTACAATATTAGCAATTTCTTCCATCAAACGAAGATGTTCAAATCTTCCTGATAGTTCTAGAGTAATAAATGATGCTATTTTTTTTTCTGGAACATCAAAATATTCAATTCTTTCTGAATTAACATCTCCAAATGCAGTTCTAGAATCAGTCATTCTAATGCCATTCTCAGCACAGTATACTAGTACCCGATTATATGCCTCTGTAGATCTAACAACGATATACAATTCTATTATCTTTGAACGACTTTGAAGATATTTTTTTAAAGGTTGGAACATAGTTATAACACTCCAAACAGACACTGCTCCTAGTACGGCTCCTTCATAAAAACCAACACCTATAGCTAGACCGATTCCAGCTGAAGCCCATATTCCGGCTGCAGTTGTTAAACCAGTTATTTTCTTTTTATCTGTAATAAGTATTGTTCCAGCCCCAAGAAAACCAACACCTGATATAACTTGCGCACCTAAGCGTGTAGGATCTCCTGTACCAAATTTATAAGATACATACTCATTAGTCATCATAATTAAACATGCAGCCAGACAAACAATACTATGTGTACGAATACCTGCTGGTTGAGATTTACTTCCTCTCTCTAAACCAATTACACCACCAATAACTAATGAAAGTACAATTCTTAATACAATTTCGATATATGATAGTCCTAAGCTTGTTGCCTGCATTATTATTTCCTTTTTCTACTAGCTGGTCTCTGAGTAAAGTATAATACAGAACCAGAAATTATCATTAATACAATAGTATAAACGAACACAAGTGCTTGAGCATTTGAAGTTGCTGTTTCATCACCTGCTGAACGAATAGTTATACCCAGCGGTTGAGCTAATGGATGGTAAAGAAATACAGATAAGTCGAAGTCAGTTAATAAAGAGTTAAAGTTTAAAGCAATAACAGAGAGAACAACCGGTAAAATAAATGGAATGATAACCTTCATCATAGTATAAAAAGGTGAAGCACCCATACTTCTTGCTGCATCTTCCATCTCATCATCAACACTAAATAAAATAGCACGTACCATTCTATAAGAAAATGGGATTTTTACAACTATATATGCAATAAGTAGAATTACCAAACTACCTACCAAAATCTGATTCAAGACAAGAAATTGTGGCTGATTAAAAGTAAATAATAAACTTACTGCTAAAAGTGTACTTGGTAGTAACCAAGGAAGTAGAGCACCATATTCAAATAAGAAATCAAAGCGAGCTTTATGTTTTCTGACAACTCGAGCAAATATAACTGCGAGAATTGTTGCTGTTGTCGCAGCGATAATAGAATAAATAAAGCTGACCAAGAATGGAGAGAATGCCGCACTATTACTAAAGAATAAGCGATAATTTTCTAAAGTAAAGTTTGATAATGTTAAGTTACCTGTTTGAATTGCAACTGGATCTGTAAATGAGTATAATACTATAAAAATTAGTGGAAGCATGAAAACTGTGAACAATCCATATGCTACAATGTGAGCAATGATATTCCAAGGCTTAGATGCAATTTTTTGTTTTTTAAGAGGCGCTTTAGTCTTAGAGATAGAAATATAATTTCCACCTTTTTCTATCTTATTCATGATAGTAAGCAAAATTGTAGTTGCAATACCTAAAATAATTGCAAGTAAGGCAGCTAAATCACGAGAATTCCCCATCCCTGCAAATGTAATAATCATTGGATTTATAGTTTGAAATCCTTTACCACCAACAATCATGGGTGCTGCTACTGCAGACAAACCACTAAGAAAAACCATAATAGTAAGTGCAAATAGAGTTGGAATTAAGGTTGGTAACACTACTTTTCGGAAAACAGTAAATGGTTTTGCTCCCATATTTCGTGCAGCCTCAATAGTGTGATAGTCAACGCTTCGAATTGTATTTGTTAAAAACAATGTATGATTAGCAGTTCCTGAAAATGTCATAATGAATAAGACTGCACCATACCCAATAAACCAGTTAGGGTCTAAAGAAGGGATAACATTTTGTAAAAATTTTGTTATCAATCCATAAGGACCATAGACAAATTTATATCCAGTCGCTAAAACCACTCCTCCATAAATTAAAGAGGTCATATAGCCTAATTTTAAAATTTTAGCACCTTTAATATCAAAGTACTCTGTAAATAGAACACAAAGAATACCTACGACATTAACTGTAATAATGAGTGAAAATGCTAACTTAAAACTGTTCATAATACTCTGAAGTGCCCTCTCAGATTTTAGAACACGATGTACAGCTTCAAGGGAAAATTCTCCTCCTTTTACAAATACATTCACTACTAGATCAAAGTTTGGATAAATAATAAATGTTACTAGGAACCAGATTAACCCTAAACGAATAAGCCAATCTTTTAAATTTAATTTATGACGCATACTGCACCTCCTTAAAATTGCAGAACGTCTGATGGTGTGATAAATAAGTCCACACTTTCTCCGACAGATCTAATAGCAGCCTGACTATCAATACTTGTTACATTAAGAATCTGACTTTCAGAAACTTTTATTGTATAGTGAATTGTAACTCCAGAAAACTCAACATCAATAATTGTTCCTTTTAGAATGAAATCTTGTTCAGTTTCACGATTGAATCGAACTTTCTCTAATCGAATGTATCCTTTTTTATCTTCTAAGAAAACGCTTGCATTTTTAAGTAATACTTCGTGGACTGTTTCATCGGTCAAAACATTAATATCGCCAATAAAATCACATACAAATTCAGTTTGAGAATTATGATAAATCTCTACAGGTGTACCGACCTGTTCGATGTATCCATTGTTAAAGACTGCAATTCTATCAGATAAAGTTAAGGCTTCCTCTTGATCATGAGTAACATATAAAGTAGTAATACCTAACTCTTTTTGAAGTCTTTTCAACTCTTTTCTCAAATCTACACGTAATTTTGCGTCAAGGTTTGACAATGGTTCATCTAGACAAAGAATTTTAGGTTCAAGAACCAGAGCACGAGCCAATGCTACCCTTTGTTGTTGACCCCCAGATAATTCTGATACATTACGCTGTAACTGTTGATCAGAGATCTTAATTTTTGCTGCTACTGCTGATACTTTAGCTTTAATAACATCTGGAGCTACCTTCTTAACTTTTAAACCAAATGCAATATTATCAAAAACAGTCATAGTTGGAAATAGCGCATAAGATTGAAATACAATACCAATTCCACGCTTTTCAGGTTCCAAATGAGTGACATCTGTTCCATTAACTTCAATACTTCCTGATGATGGATCTAGAAAACCTACCAATGCTCTCAAAGTAGTTGATTTACCACATCCTGAAGGCCCAAGAAATGTAAAAAATTCCCCTTCATGTATATCTAAATTCAGATTATCAATTGCAACAAAATCACCATATTTAATTTGAATATTATCAAATTTAATCATCTCACTAACTCCCTCTATTACTAAACCAAAAGCCTCTCTTTATTTCTTCCATAAATTTAGAAATAATAGAGAGACTTGGACATAAAAATTAACTCTTATTTCTTATTGTACGTATTCTAATTCAGCTTTTTCTACCCATTCATCCAAATGCTTTCCAACAGCTTCCCAGTCAATATTTTGTGGTTTCACTTGATCAACAAATTTCTTAGTATCTTCTGGTAGATCTTTGAGGGCATCTTTATTTGCAGGAATAGATCCAAAGTTCTTACTATATTCTACTTGAATTTCTGATTGACCAAACCAATCAATAAATTCTTTAGCTAACGCTTGTTTTTTACTAGTGCTTAAAACCATAGTTTGTTCAGTTACAAATGGTACACCAATCTCAGGAGTCATAACTTTGAAAACAACATTTTGTTCTTTTTGTCCAACTAATGCACCAGAACCCCACATCATTCCATATTGTATTGGATCTTCTTTGTCTAACATCTTAACAATTGAACTTTCTCCCTTTTGAAGAGTGTATGCATTTTTCAAATATTCTTTTGCTACTTCCCAACCTTTTTCGGAAACACCTAATTCACCTTTATCATCAAGGTATCGAACTAAGATACTTGCTAGAATTGCCCGTCCTGTACCACCTGAGAGCCCAGAAATTGAATATTTACCTTTATACTTACTACCTAATTCAGTCCAATCTTTAGGCATTTCTTTTACATCAGGCGCCCCAATTAAAACTAATGGTTGAACAATCACAGGATTATAATAATTATCTTTATCGGATAAAGATTGATCAATTTTATCTAACCATTTAGGCTTGTACTGTACTAGTAATTTTTGATCTCTAATTTTATTTGAATCAACAGCACCAATTCCAAATACCATATCTGCAACTGCATTATTCTTCTCAGCAATAACACGGTCTGCTAATTGAGCGCCAGGGATATCAACCATTTTGATATTAAAACCAGCTTCTTTTGCTTTAGCAGTTAACCAATCACCACGACCATTTGAGACTGAGTTCGAATAGATTACTAGTTCTTGACTTTTATCAGCTTTTTCTTCAGATGAAGAAGCAGTCGTAGAATTTGAACCTCCAGAGCAAGCAGCAAGTGTAGTAAGAGCAACTCCCGTTGCAAGTACAGTAGACCAAACTTTCATTTTTTTCATGATAAGTTCTCCTTTTTAATTATTTTATTTAAATTTTTCGTGATATGGAACAAATTGTCTCATATCTTCAAATACAGTATAGTCAATACGGTTTACAGTAATAGTTGGAATCTTCTCTAATAAAATTTCAGTTAATTCTGCTCTGACTTTAGTAAACTCTTCTTCCTCCTCTTCGGTTAGAGGAATCCGAAGATACCCAATTGAAATATGGAATTGATATCTATCATGATTAGGGAAACGAACACCTGCTTTTTCTGAGACATAAGTACGAATTTCTTCTAATCTCTTTGCAGAAGCTTCATCTGCAGGTTCAACTAGTATGTTTTGTTTTCCCATTTCAGTTACACGCATATGAATTTCTTCATCCAACAATGGAAAAATTTCAAGTTGTTTAGCAAAGTAATCATGTATTTCCTGTAAAGGTGTATCTAGAGGAAGATTACTGCTCCAAAACTCCGTTTCACGATTTTCATGGCACAACAATTCAATTACAGTCATGTGAATAGAATTCCTTGGAGTTAAAGTAAACTTATCGATAAATGGTAATTCTCTATAACGTGATTGAATAATATCAACAACTTCCATCAAATCTTGTTTAGTATAAAGATTTGCTACAACTGTATTCCCAGGGAAATGATTAAATTCCCCATTCTCTTTGAACTTAATTTTTGTTAAGTTTTTCATATAAAGACCTTCTTTTTTATATTTGACATCGGTGTCATCTTGTTTACATTATACAATGAAACCGTTTCCTTTGTCAAGCGCTTTCAAACATTTTTTTAAAAAAATTTATCTTTCATTAAATATGCATTTCATTAAAAGGTTAAGTAATTTTTCCAAAATACAGCACTCATATAGACAGTATCATCAATTATAGCCATTGGGATTTTTTGATTGCCAATTCCATGTATCTCTACACATGTCTTCAATCGATTTTGTTGTCCTCCAATTTAATTCCTTATATGCTTTGTCTGCATTTGCATAACAAGTCGCAACGTCTCCTGATCGTCTTGGTACAATTTTATACGGAATTGGAACCTTATTAACACTTTCAAATGTATTTACAAGTTGTAATACACTTGTGCCTTCTCCTGAACCAAGGTTATAAATATAAACATCTGTTTTTTCAGATACTTTTTCTAAAGCTTTTATATGCCCTATCGCTAAATCCACTACATGGATATAATCGCGAACACCAGTACCATCTACCGTATCATAATCATCTCCAAAAACACTTAGCTCTGGTCGCTTACCTACCGCTACTTGTGCAATAAAAGGCATTAAGTTGTTAGGAATGCCTGATGGATCTTCTCCAATCAACCCCGACTCATGAGCACCAATCGGATTGAAATAACGAAGCAACGCAATACTCCACTCTGAATCTGCTACATGAACATCTTTTAAAATTTGTTCAAGCATCACTTTTGTGTACCCATACGGATTCGTTGCACTTGTCGGCATCGTCTCAATAAGGGGAGACTGATTGTGAACGCCGTATACAGTCGCACTCGATGAAAATACAATCTTTTTAACATTAAACTCTGACATCACTTCAACAAGAGCTAATGTACTCATAATATTATTTTCGTAATACATTACAGGCTTTTGCACGGATTCGCCGACAGCTTTGTATCCTGCAAAATGAATTGCAGCCTCAATAGATTCTTGTTCAAAAACTTTTCTCAATCCTTGTTTATCACAAACATCTAATTCGTAAAACGCAGGACGTTGCCCTGTAATTGCTTCAATACGATCTAATACTAAAATGCTTGAGTTTGAAAGGTTGTCGACAATAACGACTTCCTTACCTAAATTTAGTAATTCTACTACGGTATGGCTACCAATATAACCAGCTCCGCCTGTTACCAATATTGCCATTTTTACTTCCTCCTAATTAATTCCAACCGATTTAACAAATCTCATAAATGCTTCTTGTCCGGTTTGAGTATTCTTATAAACACCTGCATCTTCGAGAACTCTCGCAAATACTTGCCCTACTTCATGTTGAACTACGCTATGAACCTCTTCCTCTTTAAGTCCAGGATAATTTTCTTTCAATTGAACGGCCCATTCTAAATGATAATCAGCAATTGCGTTATCTTTTCCTAAAAGATATTTCTCAACTTCTTCTAACTCTGTTTTCAAACGAGGTGGTAAAATCGCAAGTCCCATCACTTCGATTAACCCAATATTTTCCTTTTTAATATGTTGTACATCTTGATGAGGATGGAAAACACCATCTGGGTATTGTTCAGTAGTATGATTATCTCTTAGAACAATATCTAATTCATATCTTCCGTCCACTTTACGAGCAATAGGAGTCACCGTATGGTGTGGGACATCTGCAGTCATTGCAATGATGTCTACTTCTAAATCTGAATATTCTCTCCACTTATTTAGAATTTTAGTAGCTAAATCTAACAAGCGATTTTTATTTTCACTTTGTAACCTAATTACTGACATTGGCCATTTTACAATACCAGCATTAACATCCTCAAAGTCTTTAAAACGAAATTCACTCTCAAATTTTGCTTTTTCCATTGGGAAAATATATTTCCCTCCCTGGTAGTGGTTATGACTAAGAATGGAGCCTCCTGAGATAGGAAGATCAGAATTTGAACCAGCAAAATATCCTGGCAAAATATCAACAATCTCCAATAATTGTTCAAATGTTTTAGAGGTAATAGCCATTGGTACATGTTGACTATTCAAAAATATCGCATGCTCATTAAAATATGAGTAGGGAGAATACTGGAATCCCCATACTTCGTCACCAAGTTTCAACCGAATAATTCTATGATTCGAACGTGCTGGATAATTTATTCGACCTTGATATCCTTCATTTTCCATACATAGTAAACATTTAGGATAATTAGTTGCTTTTACTAATTTTTCAGCAGCAATTGTTTTTGGATCTTTTTCGGGTTTTGACAAATTTATCGTAATCTCTAGCTCTCCGTATTTAGTTGATGCTCGAAACTCAATATTCTTAGCAATAGCAGAAGTTTTAATATAATCACTATCTTTACTTAACTTATAAAACTCTTCAACTGCTTCTTGAGGTGATATATCATATGAACTCCAAAAAATATCATTTAATCGACTAGGTAAAGGAACTATGAAATTCATTAACTCTGCTCCTAAACATTCCTTTTCCTCGATTAAATCTTTAATTTTACCGTTTTTTAAGGCGATTTCCACTAAGTAATCTTTTATTTGTTTCAGGTCATTTTCATCGGAAATGCGATCAGTTCCCTCCTCACCTATTAACGCTAGTACTCTATTTTTCACATATATTTTGTCAATTTCATTATACATTCCGTATTCAATTACTCTATCAACAAAATTATCAATAATTGTTTTCATATATTTTTCTTTCTAATTTATGTTCCCATATTTTCTATACATTATCCATTTATAAATTGATTGCGTAGTATGAGCAATTTTATCAAGGTGATGAATAATATCTAAAGCACCAATTACTTCAGAAACATTCCCATCATCTTCAAATATGTAATTCATTATTTTATTTTCAATATTTGTACTAAGCTCTTCTATCTCATTCTGTTTTTGTATAACAACCATATCTAAACATCCAGATTGTTCCTCTCTATAACAAGATATAGCCCTATTCATATGCAGTCCGATAACTTCATGAAGTATTTTTATTTCTGAAATAATTTTCTTCAAAATTTCATTGTTTTGAATAATCTGTAGATTTTTTAAAATTTCAACAATTCTATCCCCAATACGTTCAATGTCAGTTGATATTTTTATTACACTAATAATTCTTCTTAAGTCATATGAAACGGGATGTTGTAAACAAATTAACTCATATCCTTTTTTATCAACATTTAGAACTGACTCATTTATGATTAAATCTTCTTTAATCAATTCTATTCGTTCTTCATTTGATAAATATTCAAATAACTTCTCATATTTATCAAGCACAGATACCCAAATGGTCTCTAAATTATTTGATAATTCTATAATTTCATTTTCTAAATATAACCTTAACATTTAGGTACCTCTTCTTAACAAAGTTCAATAGTAACAATTAATATTTTAAACAATATATCAAACATCAATAACTACAATACTTGCATCATCTTTCTTTCCATAGATTGGATCAATAGCAGAAGAATTAAATCTCATCTTAATTAACTCTTCAAAAGTTTTATTTTGATTATTTTGATAGAATTCATAAAAGCCATCGCTCATTAAAACAATTTGTTCACTAGTAACATCTATTTGATTAATAATAGCATGGTCTAAAAATCTCTCATCCAACGAACCTATCCAGTACCCACTCGGTTGATTAGATAATTTTCTGATTTTTTGTAAAATAATTTTTTTATTTAAAACACTATTTGTACCAATTGAGTCTTTTATCTCATTTTTCCCTTTTTCAAATAAGTTATCTACTCTATGATCAGTTATTTCTATTTCGTTTACTAACATGACGCAGTCACCTAGCATCATATACTCCAACTTTTTTTCTGAAAGTTTAGCAAATATAAAAGCAAATGTTGGTAAGCGATAATACTCTGTTAATTCATATGAGTTTAAACCGATTTCATCTTTAACCTCGAGTAAAGCAGTTTCAAATATTTGTTTAAGAGTTTTTGATTCTTTACAATTAACCGACAAACTTTCTGATAAAATATGTACAACTTCTGAGACTGAATAACCTATCTCCTCTTTAGAATTATATAAATCTGTAGCTCCATCAATAATCCAAAAATACTGATTTTGTGAACCTACAGCATCCTCATTTTCTACGGAACTTCCTTGTATCGAACAAATTTTATTTATCTTTACCATAATACTTCAACCCTTTTAGTGTCAAAAGTAAACCAATTCCTGTCACTGTTAAGAATAGTTCCATAATCTTGTTCGAACCAGTCTTTGGTAATTTTTGTTTTACCTCTACTATTTCTTTAGATTTATTAATATGATTTTCAGTTTCTCTGCCATCTCCAACTATTTTATGGTTCACTTCTTCTATCTTATTATCTTGTTTATTGTCGATCTTGTCATTAATTTGTCTATTATCTTTACTTGAGTTAAACTCTCCTTTCTTCTGGTTACTATCAATTACATTATTTGAATTAGATTGTTTTTCATGCACATATGAACTTGTTTTAAATTTTTCCTCTTTGTTTTTTTCTTTTTCGTTTTTATCACTTAAGTTATTTGTTACAATTTTGTAAAGCCCATTCTCCGTTACAATATTGAAATTACCATCGCTATCACGTATAACTGGTTCTTTCCTATTTGCATTAGATTTGATGAATGATATATACTTACCGGATAAATTATAAAATTGGTTATTTAAAACGGTTATTTTACCCTTTGAATCCTCAATAACAATTCCTTCTTTACCACCGAATATACTATTCTCTGAGACTACTAAATTATCACTAACTCGTAATAATTCAATATTTGGTTGTTCTGTTTCCTTAGAATTATTATTAATTACATTTTTTGTTACAGTAATATCTGATACTTTTCCTAAATATTCTGCACTATCTTTTGCTACTCTAATAGCCTTTGTTTTAGGATCAGAAATATAAAATGTATTTTCAGTAATAACGACTTTCTTATTTAAATCAAGTTCATCTTTTACATTTTTATAACTAAAAGCATTTATTAAGGCTGCACCATTTTCTCTATAATGTACACTTTCTCCTTTTACTTTCTTATCAAATCTATTTCCTTTAATTAAAATATCAGTAAATCCAGTAAAACGTACACCAGAATACATCATGTTATCAAAATGATTATTTAAAATTTTAATATTAGAGGGGTTCTGTGTCGACAATGTTTGATAGTGTGTACCAATTGCTGTTACTAATTCTCCAGATTTATCACTTTTACCAAAATATGAATTTTGAATAGTAACATTTTCAGATTTTTTCCCATCATCATTCAAAGCATAAGGAAAACCTTTTCTAGTCAATGGTTCAATCTGAATACTCTCCTTACTTATAATTTGCCCATCTTTCATAGTTTTAGGTAAAGCTTGACCAAGAAAACGAGAATTATCGACTAATACATTTTTCGAACCTGCAATTTGAATAGCATGCCCTTGATAACTATCCTTGAATGTTACATTTTTTATAGTTACGTTATTTGAATTCCCAATAGCAAATGCACCTGAAGAATTTATAAGTGGTAGATTTTTTGCTTTAGTTCCTTCTTCATTCAAAGCACCGTTCATATCAATAGTACCACCAGAATAACTAATATCTTCTGTTGGGCCCCATTCTACTTGCGCACCATCATCCGTAAATAAACCTGTCATAAAAACAATGGAAGGGTGATTCTTAATATTTATACCATTTAGAATTGTAGCTTTCTCATTCAATTCTAAGTGTGTATGACTTTTTAAAAAAACAATTTCTTTTACTAAATAAGTTCCTTCAGGAAAATATACATTTCCTCCACCTAGTCCTTTAGCTGCAGCATCTATTGTATCTTGAATTGCTTGACGATCATCATTAACCCCGTCACCTATTGCTCCATAATCTTTTACATTTAAAGCTACGTGTTCGTTCAGATTAGTACTTAAAATAGTATTCACTTCCATCCCAGAGATGTTACCAATCATAGTATCATTTGTTATATCAGGTTTATTTTGATTAATACTCACTCCTCCATTATTATCAGTACTTAAACTTGAATTGTTATCAAGACTGAGAGTATCAGAATGGGGTTCCGCAGATAATGATGTAGATGTGCTACTCAACAAAGAGTTCATTTGCATATTATCTTTAGACGAAGAAGTTTCACCAACTACTTCATTAGCTAAAACACTTTGTGTTCCAATAAATAAAACCGCTAAGAGAACTGAGCAAACTCCCACCTTAGACTTACGAATAGAGAAAACCTCATTTTGTTGAAAAGATTTCATATTAGCCTCCAATTAAAAATATTATGTCCTAATTTAATATTCATATAAATTCCATACCAGAAAATGACACCGCTGTCATTTTCTTTATAATATATTTTTAAATCAAAATTGTCAAGGAATAACACAATAAAATATCAAAATTGTGAAAGCGTGACCATTTATATATCTAACCATACTTCTAATAATTCTTTAACCTTCCATTCAAAAATGATTACTATCTTTCTTAGCTTGAACATAAAAATATCCTATTCACTGTATTTAAAGCATGTTGATATCTCGTAAAATACTAATTTATAAATACAAGAACAAATATCTTGTCATGCAAGCATTCACCAGGTATATTTACATGAATATCGTTCATATAGCGGATTGAAATCAAAACAATACAATATATTTCTTAAATAGATTTTCTATAAAAGCTAGATTCAAGCTCTATAAAAATAGACGCAGTTCTTCTAAAATACTGGAATAGGACATATAAATCATTGTAGACACGTGTTTTATAGATTATTTCAAAAGAATGACTAGAACATGAAAAATAGTCTCAAAACTTTGAACAATATTCTGAAAACAAAAAAGAAAGACGCGAGTTTCCACAACCTCATCGTGGAAACTCGCGTCTTTCAAAAAATAGGGTGAATTGAAAACTAGAACAAGACACTACATTTTCTAAATGATGCCTAATAAAAATTCTAAATGCTACACCAAATTGCTCACATCTCATTTCAAACCATACAGTATATTGAAACTATAAGAGTACACCTTTGCTTCTAAAATATTGCTAGAAATTAATTTGACTATCCTGATTGATTTGTCCTGTTTTTATTTCATTTTACTATAGGACTTTCAATTTAAAACAACAGTTTTACACTCAATTAGACTTTTTAGAAACAGAATCACTATTACTTGACTGTAGTTTGTCATTTTTTTGATGAAGCTAGTACTTTTTCAGAAACTGTTTTGAAAGTCTCAATGATATAGTCCACTTCTTCATCGCTTAATTTAGTGTGAAGAGGGAGCGTAATTTCATTTTCAAAGAAGGCATAAGCCTTAGGATAGTTCGCCATATCAAAACCAAGATTCTTATAGGCTGTCAAAAGCGGAAGCGGTTTGTAGTGGACATTGCTTGCAATTCCTGCTTTAGCTAATTCTTGGATAATAAGATTGCGTTCTTCTAAACTCGCTCCTTCTACATGGGTGATGTAGAGGTGGCGTGAAGATTCGACAGTTTCAGTCTTGTGTGCCAATGGATGGATACGAGAACCTGCAAAACCACGATCATAGCGGTTCACGATCTCCTTACGACGTTCTAGCAAACTTGGGTAGCGGTCCAATTGTACCAAACCAAGGGAAGCCATAATATCGGTCATATTACACTTGTAGGCTGGTGTGACGATATCGTATTCCCATGAACCCAGTTGCATCTTGGCAAGAGCATCCTTAGTTTGCCCGTGAAGGGAAAGAATTTGGAATTCCTTGTACATCTCTTCGTCGTCAATCGCTGGATTGGCTTTCCAAGTGGCACTTCCACCTTCTGCAGTTGTAAAGTTCTTAACGGCGTGGAATGAGAAGGAAGTAAAGTCAGCGATAGAACCAGCTGGTTGCCCTTTATAAGTAGATCCCAAAGCATGGGCACTATCAGAAACAATCACGATACGGTTAAAGGCTTTTTGCCACTTGCTTGAAGCGGTAAAGAGATCACGTTTCTTCTCCACAACTTGGAACAAACGGTCGTAGTCGCAAACAATCCCTGCAAGCTCTACTGGGATGATCACCTTGGTCTTTTCAGTGATAGCTTGCTCAAGCAGGTCATAGTCCATCTCAAACGTATCTGCTTGGATATCCACCATGACAGGAGTTGCTCCCACGTGAGTGATGACACTACATGAAGCTGTATAGGTCATGGCTGGAACGATGACTTCATCACCAGGTCCCACTTCCAAGACGCGCAAAATCAACTCAAGAGCGGCAGTCGCAGAGTTGAGGCAGACGGTCTTAGGTGTCTGTGTATATTGAGACAAGCGACGCTCTAGTTCTTTTGTCTTAGGACCTGTTGTGATCCAACCAGAACGCAGGGTATCCGCTACTTCAGCAATTTCTGCTTCCGTAATATCGGGTGGTGAAAATGGAATATTGTAATTTGGCATTGATTTGCTCCTTTTATCTGTACTCATTTTCTCATGACTACTTTATTTTAGCACTTCAAACACGGTTTGAAACATGATTTTGATGTCTCCAAGGAAACTAAACTCTCGGAGATAGGCGAGGTTATAGCGCATCTTTTCAGGGAGGACGTGTTCGACATAGGCTTGGTCAACCGACAGACCTTTCTCCGTCATTTGACTGATGATAGTGTCCTCATCCTTGTAGTTGATGCTAGCTGGAGAGGTAATTCCTGCTGGCAAAAGCAAGGTCGCCATCATTTCAGGGCTATACTGCTCTGTGTAACGTGGCACTTCAGGTCGTGTACCGACAAAGGACATTTCGCCTTTTAGGACATTGACCAACTGAGGTAGTTCATCTAAACGGACACGGCGAATGAAATTGCCAACCTTGGTAATACGACTATCGTTAGCGGAAGTCACCAAACTTCCTTTTTTATCCGCATCCGTCACCATGGTACGGAACTTCCAAATCTTGAAAGGTCGATTGTACTGGGTCACGCGCTCTTGCTTGTAAATCACTGGCCCCTTGCTATCCAACTTGATCCAAATGCTCAAAATGAGAAAGATCGGAGAGGTCAGAACCAGTACAACCAAGGCCAAAACCCAGTCCAAGCAACGCTTGAAAATCAGCGAACCCTTCCTTTTAGAGACAAGCTGGTAGTAAGACTCAACCTCGCTTGATTTCATTTCCACGGGCAAGTCTTCCCATTTCAGCATGCTGTTTCTCCTTTGTTTTTATTATACTATTTGTCAACATTTTTCATTATACCACAAAATGGAAAAGGCGGTGAAAGAAATCTGTAATTTGAAGGATTTCCTTCTTTTACTCAATGAAAATCAAAGAGTATTAAGACATGGCCCCGGCTTGCAAGCTATACATCTTGTGATAGGTTCCTCCCAATGCCAAGAGTTCCTCATGGGAGCCGCTCTCGATAATGCGCCCCTTATCCAAGACATAGATGCAGTTGGCGTCTTGGATGGTAGAAAGACGATGGGCGATGGCAATGGTTGTTCGACCCTGTCTCATCTTAGCCAGCGATGCTTGAACCAAACTTTCTGTTTCAGAGTCAATATTGGCTGTCGCTTCATCCAAAATCAGGATTTTAGGCTGACTGGCGACTGTTCTAGCAAAGGCAAGAAGCTGACGCTGACCAGTAGAGAAGCTCGAACCACGCTCAGACACAGGTGCATCATATCCCTGAGGAAGTTCTTGAATAAAGGAATCTGCATCCACGAAGGCTGCCGCAGCCTGGACCTGCTCATCACTAATGTCTTGGTACATGGCGATATTGGACTTAATGGTCCCGTGATAGAGGAAGGGATCCTGCAAGACCAGACCAATGTTTTTTCTCAACTCTTCCTGACTGTAGTCCCTGATATCCACATCATCCAAGAGAACTCGCCCTGACTGGAATTCATAAAAGCGCATGAGGACATTAATAATCGAAGATTTCCCTGAACCTGTATGGCCTACAAATGCAATGGTTTCACCCTTGTTAACCGAAAAGGAAATATCATCCAGAATCTGATGTTTACCGTCATACGAGAAACACACATGTTCAAAACGGATATTGCCTTCTTTGACTTTAGCCTGGCCATTTTCTTGAAGAGGCTCATAGGTCCTCTCGTCTATCAGGGCAAAGACACGACCTGCAGAAACCATAGAAGTTTGAAGGGTTGAAAAGTTTTGCGTTACTTCAATCAAGGGGTCAAAGAGACGATTGATATACTGGATAAAGGCATACATGGTTCCTGCTGTTATCCCGATAGAAAGGCCACGATAGCCAAAATAAGCCATCAAGACCGCATAACCTAAGAGTTTCAGCAAACTCATGGCAGGTCTCAAAAAGAGGGCATCCAAGGCTACAGAACGGTTGGCATAGACCAAGTGTTCTCGGTTGATCTCATCAAATTCCGCCTGCAGGCGCTTCTCTTGATTAAAGGCCTGGATAATCCTGATTCCCTCGATGTTTTCAGCCAGCTTGCTATTGATATCTGACAAGAGACTTCTGGTTTTCTCAATGATTTTCACTGATTTTTTCCGATAGAGATTGACCAAAAGGAGAATCAAGGGGAGAAAGAGCAAGACTAAAGCAGTCAAACGAAAATCCAACACCAACATGGTATAAAGGGTTGTCAGAAAAATGAAAACTGCTGAGATAAAGCTAGATAAAATCCCTGAAAACATATCGCTGATGGTCTCAGTATCATTGGTCAAACGAGAGACGATGGAACCTGCTGGCGTCTTGTCAAAATAAGACATGCCCAGCTTCTCCATATTGGCAAAGGCATCTCGACGAATATCCCTAACAATACTGTAAGACACCCGCGCAAAGAGAAGATTGCCGACATACTGGACCAGAGTTTGTAGGATATAAAGGCCATAGTAGGCCAGCAAAACGGTCACAGCGAGTCGGTTGAGATTGCTGAGATACTGGTCGATAAAGTGGGAAGCCACAAGGGGAATGACACTTTTGATGACCGTCGTCGCTAGGAGAAAACTGAGTGCCAAAAAAGTCAGAAGGCCGTAAGGCTTGAGATAGGACATCAAGCGCTTCAATACAGCCCATTGTTCTCGTTTATTCTGCATCTTCTTCTCCTTTCATTTCCAGCTGCTGAGACTGATAGGTTTGGGCATACCAGCCATCCAAAGCTAGCAAGTCTTCGTGTGTGCCCTGTTCAATAATTTGACCATTTTGCAGAACCAAGATTAGATCTGCATGGACAACTGCACTGAGGCGATGAGCCGTAATAATGGTTGTCTTGTCCTTTCGCGTCTCCTTGAGGTTGTCGATAATCGCATACTCTGTCTTGGCATCCACGGCGGACAAAGAATCGTCTAAAATCAAGATATCAGGGTCTAAAATCATAGCTCGACTCATGGCCAGACGCTGCTTTTGACCTCCAGAAAGACTGACTCCCTTTTCACCAATCAGTGTATCAAATCCTTGAGGCATGTCTACAATGTCTTGATAAACTTGAGCTAGCTTAGTCGCTTCCTCGACCGCTGAAAGGGGCAAGTTAGGATTGCCAAATCGGATATTGTCTAAAATAGAAGTCGCAAAGAGGAACTGGTCCTGAGGAACATAGCCCATAAGACTACGAAGATCTGTCAGACGATAGTCACGAATATTATGACCGTTTAGGTAAATAGCACCCTTATCCACATCGTATTCACGTAAGAGGAGCTTAATCAAGGACGTTTTTCCAGAGCCTGTTTGACCAACCAAGCCCAATGTTTGCCCTTTTTCCAGACTAAAGTGAACATTTGTCAGTGTTTCCTCATTTTCAAAGGCAAAGCTATCAATGACATACTGCAAGCGCCCATTTTCAATACTGTCTAGAGGAAACTCAGGGTCTTGTACAGGTGATTCCTGAGACAAAAGTTCCTCAATCCGCTGGTAGGAAACCTTGCCTCGCTGAGTGATATTAAAGAGGAAGCCGATGGCCATAAGAGGCCAAACTAGCATATCCAAGTAGCTGATAAAGGTAACTAGATTCCCAACGGTAATCTGCCCCTCCTGAACCATCAAAGAGCCCACCAAAAGCGTTAAAACATAGGAGGAACCAACAAACAAGAGAACCATGGGGTCAAAGAGACTATCGTATCTCATGGTTTGGAGATTCTTTTGGAAGGTCAATTCATTGACTGCCTGAAAGGACTTGAGCTCGTCCGCCTGGTACCCGAAAGACTTGGTCACTTTAATACCTGATACGGACTCCTGCACCTTGTTATTGAGTTCAGAAAAGGCAGCTTGTGATTCACCAAAGGCCTTATGAGTCTTTCTACCTAAACGACTGGTCGCATAAGCCATGAAAGGTAAGGGTAAAATGGCAACTAGGGTCATTTGCCACGAAATGCTAAAGAGCATGGTCATCAAGGTCACTAAAGCCGTGATAGAGGCATCCACGGCAGACATAACACCACCCCCTGCCAGACGCGTTAGGGCATTGATATCATTGGTTGCGTGTGCCATCAGGTCCCCCGTCCGGTAGGTTTGATAAAAAGCTGGAGACATTTTTGTGAAATGTTCAAATAAGCGAGAGCGCATAATCTGTCCCAAACGGTAGGAAGTCCCAAGGATATACATACGCCAAACATAGCGCAGATAGTACATCCCAAAGGCTGCAAGAAGCAAGTAAAATAGGGCAAGAAGGAGGTCCTGCTGGGTTAATTGCCCCGATGTGATGGCATCAATGACCCTCCCCATAACCATTGGGGGAATGAGGTTGAGGACGGAAACCAAGACCAGAGCCACAATCCCGACTAAATAACGGCGTTTTTCTAACTTGAAAAACCACCAAAGTTTTTGAATAATGGACATAACATCCCTTTCTGATTGCAAATAGAAACCTGAGGCCAAGACCCCAGGTTTTTCTTATTCATAGGTTACGACTGTGACCGCACCCTTGTCATACTCAGCGATAAAGATATTGGCTACATTGTCATGTCCTTGTTTGCTGAGATTATCAAGCAGCCACTCTTCGCTACGGCCAATCGTTTCCAAGACATCGACTTGGATCACACCGTCAGTCACAACTGGATACTTAGGATTTTCATCTCCTATTTGGACCACGATGAGTTGGCCATTTTGCTCCTGCACAGCTCGTTTGACTTGCTTCATCTGGAAAATTCCTTGGCTACGAAGTTTGAGAGCAACTTCTGCTGCAGACAAACCAACTGAACGACAGGCTTCTGGGTCAATCTGCCCATTTTTGATAAGGAGAGTTGGTTTTCCATCAATCAAGCGTTTGACAAAACGAACATTGTTATTGAGCCACTTGAGGGTCAAGACCAAAATCGTCCACATCATCAAAATCACTGCGTACTGCAGAATGCTGATTGAACTATTGTAAATCACCCCACCGATGATACCACCAAGAACATAGTTCTGAATTTGGTCTGTAGCAGAGTTAGGTGCTAGATTCCCCTTTCCTGTCACATTAATAACAAAAACAAGAGAGAAAAGACCCAAGGCCAGTTTGATTAAAATTTCCATATAATTGAGTGTCATTTGTTTACCTCCACCAATTCAATAGCGTCTGTTTGATTCAATTCTAATTTCTCTAAAAGATACTTGTCTGGTTGGCTCCCGTTCATGGCGCGGTAGAAATTTGGACCTACCTTGACAAGCGCTCCATCAGTGGCTGCAGAAGTATTGACATAAACTTCTGATTTATCCACTCCCAAGTCTTTGGAAACAACCTCTATAAAATGAAGGGAGGTTTGAAATTGATTGTTAGAGGCTTGATTGGTCTGGTATTTTGAAATTGTCACCAAAAGCATGGCTACTAAGGTCAAGGCCAAAATCATGACCAATTCCCGAAACTTAGTCCCCTTTTTATCTCGATAGGCCTTAAAAGCAAAAAATCCTGTGATAGCTAGGAGCACAATCCCAAAGCCAATCATGATTCCATTTTGTTGACTGATTTGGCTAAGCACATAGTCATATGAGTAAAATTTCATTTATTTTCACTCCCTTTCATAAAATCATTCTTTATTATAAACGAAAGAGGGTGATTTTTCAAACCATACGTTGGGGAAATAGACATATCAGACCAACTTCTCTAACTAATGACTCCAGTAGCTATTTCAAGATTCTGATTTTGATAATTGATAAGAATAGACACTAGGAATTATCACTACAAAGAAAAGTGTCAAGAAGAATACCCAGTAAACATATAGTTGCACAAAGGAATTTAGAAACAACAACAATCCTCCTAATACCCAAAGTTTTCCAGCTAGGCGATGCGTTTTTCTCCAGTTTTCATCATTCTCCAAGGTCCACGGTAGTCGAATACCGATTATATAATTTCGGTGTGTTTTTGGTAGATAATTTCCAATTACGATCATCACGATTCCCATAAAAATCTGAGCTAGTAGCCCACTCATCATGGAATAACCCAAAGATTCTCCGAAGATAGAAATCATTAATAGACAAGATACAAAAGGTATAATCCAGTAAATCAAAACTTGTATTTTTGAACTGATATTGCTAGATTTAGGATCCTTAATCATTAAAAATAGAAGCAACCAATGCATCAAAAGCATGAGAGTAGGTAATCCAAAGATAGCAGACATTTTATGATTGTAGCCATCTGCTTGACCCAGTAAATTAAAATGAGTGGGTATCTCCTCTGGTAATTGATTCCAGAAAACACAACCTACAAGGGAAGGTAGTAGGATGAGAATGCTCGTAAATAATACCAATTTCTTATTGATTTTTATCTTCATCAAAATGATCTCCTTTCAGATCTGCTAGCCAAACCATTATATCCTCTAAAACCGATGTATTTAACTCATAATAAATAAAGTTTTTTTCTTTCATTTCATGAATCAAATCCGCTGCTTTCAAAATCGTGAGATGGTGTGAAATAGTTGCACCTGTCAACTCGAATTGACTGGCAATTTCTCCTGCAGATAATCTACCTGCTTTGAGTAAATTTAAAATCTCTCTCCTAACTGGATGAGATAAAGCTTTAAAACTATTTGCAAAACTCATAATGACTCCTTTCCCTTTGTAATATTAGTAGGGCTAGGAATAAGCAAGGTAGAACTGATAGCATTCCGGTCGGTGATGGGCCTAAAATCAAGAGGCTTGAAACTTTTTCTCCTGGTAATTGGAAGAGTAACCCAAGACCTGCAGTTGCATTGATTGCCCCATGAAATAGGGCAGAAGCCCAGATAGAACCTGTCTTTTCCAACAACCAGCTCAACAATATTCCTAGGCTAAAACAAAATAGAAACATAGCAACAACTCCCAAAACGGGATAAGAAAAATAAGATAGTCCATAATTATAGCCTTGCAAATTGATTGGTAGATGCCAAATACTCCAAATGAGACCAAGCAAGACATGAGTCTGGACTAGTGAAAAGCGTCCTCTTAGAGCTGGGTAAAGATAGCCACGCCAACCAATTTCCTCTCCCAATGCAAAGAAACTATTAAGAAAAGGAGCGTAGGTCAAACTAGCTAGGATTTGAATCAAGGCCAAGAAAGATAAGGGAACGGTTGATTGAGAGACACCTTTTTCTTGTAAGATGGCTTGAATAGATTCAAAACCAAGGCTGAAATTGCTAGGGAATACAAGAAAATAAAGTCCCGCTCCTAAAAAACTGATGACAGCTGGTAACCAGATAGCTAGTAAGTAAAAGCGCCAGTTGCTCTTGAGATTCACAACTAATTTAGATTTGATTCCACTAGGTTGATTCGTGATTTTCCCTAAAATAAAGACTGCAAGTGCAGGCATCCACATGGCTACAATACTAGCAAGTTGACTCCATGGAGAATTTAGACCAACACCACTTAGCCATAGTGCCAACCATATTATCCAAGCAAGGGTATAAGCCAAGACCACAAAAAGAAGGATTGTTCTCTTATTTGACATATATGTAACGTCACTTTCTATTTAGATGTTTTTCTAAATAACATTATACACCTTTCCATTCTAAATACAATAACTATTTAGATTTTTTTCTAAATAGTTTAGGGAATTTTTATTTTCTCAGGATAAAGTCTAAAGAGTAATTTTCAAACCATACGTTGGGGAAATGCGTCTTTTTTTGGTATAATATAGTCTATAATCTCAATGAAAAAGGTAACTTTATGAAACTTATCTCATGGAATATTGATTCCCTCAACGCTGCCCTAACTAGTGACTCAGCTCGCGCCAAATTGTCCCAAGAAGTCCTACAAACCTTGGTCGCTGAAAATGCTGATATCATTGCTATCCAAGAAACCAAACTTTCTGCCAAGGGGCCTACAAAAAAACACTTGGAAATTTTAGAAGAACTCTTTCCAGGGTATGAAAACACGTGGCGCTCTTCCCAAGAGCCTGCCCGTAAAGGATATGCTGGAACCATGTTCCTTTATAAGAAAGAACTCACACCCACTGTCACTTTCCCAGAAATCGGTGCCCCTTCTACCATGGACTTGGAAGGTCGTATCATCACGCTAGAATTTGATAAATTTTTCGTTACCCAAGTTTACACACCAAATGCTGGCGATGGACTCAAACGCTTGGAAGAACGTCAAATCTGGGATATCAAATATGCGGAGTACTTGGCTGGACTAGACAAAGAAAAACCAGTCCTTGCAACCGGTGACTACAACGTGGCCCACAATGAGATCGACCTTGCAAATCCTGCCAGCAACCGCCGTTCACCAGGATTTACCGACGAGGAACGTGCTGGATTTACCAACCTTTTGGCAACTGGATTTACCGACACCTTCCGCCATATTCATGGCGATGTTCCAGAACGCTACACTTGGTGGGCACAACGCAGCAAGACTTCTAAAATCAACAATACAGGCTGGAGAATCGACTACTGGCTCACAAGCAACCGCGTGGCTGACAAGGTGACCAAGTCTGATATGATTGACTCCGGTGCGCGCCAAGACCATACACCCATTGTCATGGAGATTGAACTCTAAGGAGAAAACGAATGGACTATCAAGCTGTCATTCCTGAATTTGTAGTATCTGACATCGAAAAATCACGCCACTTCTACTGCGACCTGCTAGGATTCTCTGTCGAATACGAGCGCCCCGAGGAGAAATTTCTCTTCCTCTCGCTTGAAGACTGCCAGCTCATGTTAGAAGAAGGCAGCGCAGAAGAATTAGCTCAGCTGACCTATCCTTTCGGGCGCGGTGTCAATATTTCCTTTGGCATTGCAGATGTTCCTCAGCTCCACCAAAAACTGCTGGAAGCTGACCATCCTATCCATCGTCCCCTGACAAAAAGAGAATTTCGAGTAGGAGATAGCTTTATATATCCACATGAATTTGCAGTTTTGGATCCTGATGGTTATTTTTTAAGATTTAGTGAATAGAATAATAGAACCCTACAATACTGTATCTCGTTGTAGGTTTCTTTTTTGTTCGTTTTTCAAACAAAAATACTAACAAAATATTTGATTTATAAAGTTATTTAGTGTAAAATAAAAACATTGGCTCAAGCCTATTTAAAATTAAATATCGTTTTACTTGTTTATGTCGTGAATTGGCACGATGTTTCTACAAGGTGCCGGAACACCTAACAATAAGTAAGTCAGCTTGAGGTATGGCCTTTTTTGCCATGCCTATTTTGAGGACTTACTTAGAGATTAAGTAGGTCCTTTTTCTATTTCTTGCTAGAAACTTTAAACAAGCAAATGGATTGGCTTTTAGACTTTAGGAGGTCTTATGAAATTATTAGAAGAGCGCATCCTCAAGAATGGGCATATCTTGGGTGATAACATCCTCAAGGTGGATTCCTTTTTAACCCACCAAGTTGACTATCAATTGATGCGAGAAATCGGTAAGGTTTTTGCGGAAAAATTTGCTTCTGCTGGTATTACCAAGGTCGTAACCATTGAAGCGTCAGGTATTGCACCTGCCGTTTTTACAGCTGAAGCCTTAAACGTTCCCATGATTTTTGCTAAAAAAGCTAAGAACATCACTATGAACGAAGGTATCTTAACTGCCGAAGTTTACTCCTTTACCAAGCAGGTGACCAGCACCGTTTCTATCGCTGGAAAATTCCTCTCACCCGAGGACAAGGTCTTGATTATTGACGATTTCCTTGCTAATGGACAAGCTGCTAAAGGCTTGATTCAAATCATCGAACAAGCCGGTGCCAAAGTCGAAGCCATCGGTATCGTGATTGAAAAATCTTTCCAAGATGGTCGTGATTTGCTTGAAAAAGCAGGCTATCCTGTCCTATCACTCGCTCGCTTGGATCGTTTTGAAAATGGTCAAGTTATTTTTAAGGAGGCAGATCTCTAATGCAAACTCAAGAAAAACATTCGCAAGCAGCCGTTCTTGGCTTGCAACACTTACTAGCCATGTACTCAGGGTCCATTCTGGTTCCTATCATGATTGCGACAGCCCTTGGCTATTCGACTGAGCAGTTGACCTACCTGATTTCCACAGATATCTTCATGTGTGGTGTGGCAACCTTCCTCCAACTCCAACTCAACAAATACTTTGGGATTGGACTTCCAGTCGTTCTTGGAGTTGCCTTCCAGTCGGTAGCTCCCTTGATTATGATTGGGCAAAGCCATGGTAGTGGTGCTATGTTTGGTGCCCTTATCGCATCAGGGATTTACGTGGTTCTTGTTTCAGGCATCTTCTCAAAAGTGGCCAATCTCTTCCCATCTATCGTAACAGGATCTGTTATTACCACGATTGGTTTAACCTTGATTCCTGTTGCTATTGGAAATATGGGAAATAACGTTCCAGAACCAACTGGTCAAAGTCTCTTGCTTGCAGCTATCACTGTTCTGATTATCCTCTTGATCAACATCTTTACCAAAGGATTTATCAAGTCTATCTCTATTTTGATTGGTTTGGTTGTTGGAACTGCCATTGCTGCCAGCATGGGCTTGGTTGATTTCTCTCCTGTTGCGGCAGCACCACTTGTCCATGTCCCAACTCCACTCTACTTTGGGATGCCAACCTTTGAAATCTCATCTATTATCATGATGTGTATCATCGCAACGGTTTCTATGGTTGAGTCAACTGGTGTTTACCTAGCCTTGTCTGATATCACGAAAGATCCAATCGATAGCACACGCCTTCGCAACGGTTACCGCGCAGAAGGTTTGGCCGTTCTTCTCGGAGGAATCTTTAACACCTTCCCTTACACAGGATTTTCACAAAACGTTGGTTTGGTTAAATTGTCAGGTATCAAGACTCGCCTACCAATCTACTACGCAGCTGGTTTCCTGGTTCTCCTTGGACTCCTTCCTAAGTTTGGCGCCCTTGCCCAAATCATTCCAAGCCCTGTCCTCGGTGGTGCCATGCTGGTGATGTTTGGTTTTGTATCTATTCAAGGGATGCAAATTCTCGCTCGTGTTGACTTTGCTAACAATGAACACAACTTCCTTATTGCAGCTGTATCAATCGCTGCAGGTGTCGGACTCAACAACAGTAATCTCTTTGTCAGCATGCCAACAGCCTTCCAAATGTTCTTCTCAAACGGAATCGTCGTAGCTAGCCTACTCGCTATTGTCCTCAATGCCGTATTAAATCATAAAAAGAAATAAGAAAAAGAGGTGCGAGCCTCTTTTTATGTTATATCCTTACCTGTCTGTCTTCTGACCTTTGGCCTGTAACAAACATGGTAAAGGTTGCTTTGCAGACATTTCTGCCCTCTTGATTGGTGATATCGACATCTACTACACAAGTTGTGCGACCTTGATGGACGCATTCTCCTTTAATGGTCAGCACATCGTCGAGTTTTCCTGCTTTGAGGTAGTTGATAGAAGACTGGAGCGTCACTCCATCAAGCCCCAGAGATATGACCACCAAACCACTGATCTGGTCGCAAAGGGTAAAGAGATAGCCACCATGGGCATTGCCATAGTAGTTGAGAGACGAGTCCACTACTTTGGTCGTCACCACAACGTGACCATCTCTCATTTGTTCAATTTCGTAATTTTCAAAGGCAGATATAGCGTCAAAATGAAAATCTTTCATCGTTTCCTCCTGATATTTCAAACGACACTATGATACTACTTTTTATAGGACTGTGCAAGGAGAAAGCTCCTAGTCTGGCAAAATTCCGACCTGCTCCACAAAGCGCATAAAGGCTGTCTGCCCTTGTTCCGTCTGCTTGTAGACTCCTGCATCCTCAAGTACACGCGCAAAGATAGTACCCACAGAGTCCTTGACGATTTCAAGGGCTTTTTCTTTATCTGTTAGGGCTGGATATTGGGCTCTAAGTTGGTCTGCCCATTCCTGATGATAATCGGAAACTGTAACAGCTTCTCCCACGAGATAGCTAGCGACTTGCTCCACTTCTTCTTTCAGACGTGGTGGCAAGATTGCCAAGCCCATGACCTCAATCAAGCCGATATTTTCCTTCTTGATATGTTGGACATCCTTGTGAGGATGATAGATGCCATCAGGATGTTCTGCAGAAATCTGATTGTCCCTCAAGACCAAGTCCAACTCAAATTGTCCATTACGTTTACGAGCAATTGGTGTGATGGTGTGATGCAGTGTCTCGTCTGTCTCTGCCAAAATCTGCACTGCAGAATCTGAATACTGACGCCATTCCTGCAAAATCTTGTCAGCTAAGTTGATCAAATCTTCTTTGGAATCCGAAGTCAAACGCAATACTGACATTGGCCATTTGACAATGCCAGTCTTGACCTGCTCAAAACCAGCAAATCGGAAGGTCTTTTGCAAGGGAGCCAATTCCATAGGAAATACGTGATGGCCTCCCTGATAGTGATCATGAGTCAGAATAGAGCCCCCCACAATCGGCAAGTCGGCATTAGATCCAGCAAAATAGCCCGGAAACTGCTCTACGATAGCTAGCAGACGCTCAAAACTCTGACGACTGATAGCCATGGGACGATGCTGGCCATCTAAGAAAATACAGTGCTCATTAAAGTAAGCATAGGGCGAATACTGGAACCCCCACTCCTGACCCGCCATTTCAAAGCGGATAATACGGTGGTTGCTACGAGCTGGGTGGTTGACCCGACCATGATAGCCCTCATTCTCTAGACAAAGCTGACACTGAGGATAATTACTAGCTTGCACCAACTTGGCTGCCGCAATCTCTTTGGGATCCTTTTCAGGCTTAGAGAGATTGATAGTAATTTCAAGTTCACCGTAATCAGATGAAACACGATAAGCAATATTTTTAGCAATGGCCTTGAGTTTGATGTAGTCATTTTTCTGACTGAGTTGGTAAAAATCCTCTATCGCTTGCTCAGGAGAGTGGACATAGGTTTCCCAGAAGTCACGATTGACCTGACTCGGACAAGGGGTCACCAAATCCATCAGTTCAGCACCAAGGATTTCACGCGCAGTCTGACTATCCTCAATCGTCTCTAATCGAACGGCTTCCTCAACCAGCTGGTCCTTGAGGTCAATCAATTGATCTAGATCCGTCTCAACTTCCAAAACACCATCTCCCACTCGTGCCAAGACACGATTGGTCAGGTAGATTCGATCCATTTCCTCAAATGAACTTTCAGAAATGACATGTGTTACAAATTTATCTACTAAGGTCACTATAGAGCCTCCTTTTGACTAGTCAAGGACGCGAGTGCCACCTGCAACTTCAGCGATATAAAAGCTTGGAGCGTAGCCAACTACTTCCTCGTAGTGTTTTCCAACAGCTTCCTTAAAGGCATCAACAGCATCTTTTTGCACCAAAGCAATGGCACATCCGCCAAAACCTGCCCCTGTCATACGAGCACCGAGAACGCCTTCTTGTGCCCAAGCTGTGTGAACAAGGGTATCCAATTCCAAACCAGTTACTTCATAGTCATGCTCTAGGGAAACGTGTGACGCATTCATCAAACGACCAAATGTTTCCAAATCTCCTGCTTGAAGGGCTGCTTGAGCTTTAAGAGTACGTTGATTTTCAAGCACAGCATGGCGAGCACGTTTCAAACGATTTTCGTCTTTAATCAGATAGCTGTATTGGTCAAAAGCCCACTCGTCCAATTCACCCAAGGTTTGAACGTCCAAAGCCACTTGTAGTTCTTCTACTGATTTTTCACACTCAGCACGGCGTTCATTATATTTAGAATCCGCCAATTCACGACGTTTGTTAGTGTTCATGATAACAACGACATTGTCCTTCAAATCAAGTGGCACCAAGTCGTACTCTAAAGTGTTAGTATCTAAGTAAATAGCACGTTGGTCAGCTCCCATACCGATAGCAAACTGGTCCATAATACCAGAATTCACTCCGATAAAGTTGTTTTCTGTTTGTTTTCCAATTTTAACCAAATCCAAACGGTCTAGTTTTAAATCAAAGAGATGCTCTGCCACTACCCCTGTCAAGAGTTCCAATGATGCTGAAGAAGACAAACCAGCACCATTTGGGATATTCCCATAAACATAAAAATCAAAACCTTTGTCAATCACATGTCCAGCTTCTTGCAAGAAATGAAGAACTCCTTTTGGATAATTGGTCCAGTTGTGCTCTTTTTCAAACTTGAGGTCAGCGAGAGGCACTTCAATAATGCCCTTGTCCTCAAAGTTAGCTGAGTAGAAACGCAAGACTTGGTCATCACGTTTGCGAGCAGCCCCATAAGTTCCTAAGGAAATGGCCGCTGGAAATACATGACCGCCATTATAGTCTGTGTGCTCACCAATCAAGTTGATACGACCTGGTGAAAAGAAGGTTTGGTCTGCTTCTTGACCAAAAATAGCAAGAAAGTCTTTACGAAGTGCTTCTGCAGTAAGATGTTGTGTCATATGATTTCTCCTTTGACTGTCCGTTAAGTCACCTCAACGTGTAATCGTTTTCTTCTATTGTATCCGAGGGATTTCCCAGGGTCAATCCTTTTTACTAAATTTTTACTAAACTATCAGTAAAAAGTAGAAAAATATGATATACTAACCTTAAAGAAGGAGGATTTATGGCTACCTTAAAAGACATTGCACAGCTAGCCTCTGTCTCTATCGCGACCGTATCCCGTGTCCTCAATCGCGACCAGAGCCTATCTGTTACAGAAGAAACCAGACACCGTATTTTAACCGTTGCTGAAGAGTTGGGCTACACTAAGCACCTCAAGACAGGCGAGTCCCACAAGCCCAAGCAAAAGATTGCCATTATCCAATGGGTCAGCGAACAAGGGGAGCTAGACGATCTCTACTACTACCAGATTCGCCTAGGAATAGAAAAAAGAGCCCAAGAACTGGACTATGATATTTTACGCTATTTTAATGACCATCCTTTTACACTGAGCGAGGAAGTCATCGGGATTCTCTGCATCGGAAAGTTTAGTCGAGCTCAGATCTCTGCCTTTGAAGAATACCAAAAGCCTCTTGTCTTTCTAGATAGCGATACCCTCTCGCTGGGACACACCTGCATTATCACAGACTTTTACACTGCCATGAAACAGGTTGTCGATTATTTTCTCAGCCAAGGGATGGACCGCATCGGGATTCTAACAGGCCTTGAAGAAACAACCGACCAAGAAGAAATCATTGAGGATAAGCGACTGGAAAATTTTAGAAACTACAGTCAAGCAAAGGGAATCTATCATGATGAACTGGTCTTTCAAGGAAGCTTTACTGCCCAGTCTGGCTATGACTTGATGAAGGAGGCTATTCAGAGTTTGGGAGACCAACTGCCACCAGCATTTTTTGCAGCTAGCGATAGTTTAGCTATCGGTGCCCTCCGTGCCCTCCAAGAAGCTGGAATCAACCTGCCAGACCGCGTCAGTCTTATTTCCTTTAACGACACCAGCCTGACCAAGCAAGTCTATCCTCCCCTCTCCAGCATCACCGTCTATACCGAAGAAATGGGCAGAGCAGGCATGGATATTCTTAATAAAGAAGTACTCCACGGTCGCAAAATCCCTAGCCTGACCATGCTGGGAACCAGACTGACTCTGAGAGAGAGTACTCTGCCATAACTCCACAAATTAAAAATGACAAAAAATCCTAATAGAGAGTCTCAAATCTCCATTAGGATTTTCTTTTTTAGGCCATCACAATCATAGACTTAATGGTCTTACGTTCATCCATATCTTTATAAGCTTGATCAATATCTTCTAATTTATAGCTTGAAGTAAAGACACGGCCTGGATTGATATCACCATCAAGGACGGCTTTTAGTAAAAATTGCTTATCATATGTTGTCGCAGAAGCTGCCCCACCTGCTACAGAGATATTTTGCATAAATGTCGAACCAAGAGCACGATTATTATAGTGTGGGACTCCTACAAATCCCATACGCCCTCCATTATGAAGGACACCTAGCGCCTGTTCTACAGCAGCCTCCGTACCAACACATTCAAGTGCTGCGTCCGCTCCGCCACTGAGAATTTCACGCACCTTGGCAATACCTTCTTGACCTCGCTCAGCTACAAAAGCTGTCGCACCCGACTCCAGAGCCATCTTTTGACGATCTTCATGACGACTCATGAGGATAATTTGCGACGCACCACGCATCTTCGCCACGATGACAGCACATTGACCTACAGCACCATCACCAATGACCACAACCTTATCCCCTTTTTGAACATTAGCAACACGCGCCGCATGATAGCCTGTCGGCATAACATCAGCAAGTGTCAAAAGTGACTTGAGCATGCCTTCTGTATAGTCAGAAGGTTGTCCAGGGATTTTAATCAACGCCCAGTTGGCATAATGGAATCGGATATATTCCGCCTGGACACCATCTGACCAGTTGTTACCAATATGGCGATCACAAGTCCCGTCATAGCCTGCACGACAGGCATCACACTCACCACATCCATGGGTAAAAGGGACAATGACAAAGTCACCTGGTTTCACCGTCGTAATGGATTCCCCAGTTTCTTCGACAATCCCAATCGCTTCGTGTCCACTATTTTTGTGTCCAGCTTTCGTTTCTGGATTACGGTACCTCCATAGATCCGATCCGCAAACGCACGCACGAACTACACGAATAATCGCATCATCTGCGTCTATAATTTGCGGACGTTCAATTGTAGCAAGACCAACCTGACCTGCCTTTGTATATACTGCTGATTTCATTTAAATTTTTCCTTCCTTGTAAAGTTTAATTTTGAGATTTAAGCGATTTAAAGCCACCTGTAACTGAGACAAGCGCTCCTCTAATTTTTTCTTTTCCTCTTCTAAAATACCAAGCCTTTTCTCTCGCGTTTCATCCCCCTTTTGGTAGAGAGACATATAGTCAACTAAACTATCTACAGAGACACCTGCCGAACGAAAACACTTAATAAATTCCAGAGCTTCAATATCATGATCTTGAAAATCACGAATTCCAGTTGCAGTTCGAGTAATCGGTGGCACAAGACCAACCCGTTCATAGTACCGAATCGTATCCGCTGAAATTCCCAACAAGTCACTAGCAGATTTAATATTCATACACTAACCTCCTCTCATTCACTGAATTTAAGCTATTCTAACTCACTTATCTTATTATATAATTTTGAGTTGACTCCAAGTCAAGCATTTTGCGTCTAATCGAAAAATTTTTTATCATTATCAGTTCTCTTATTAGCATACCTTTTCATCAATCAAAGAAAGAGGTTGGGGAAAGCGTCTTTCAAATATGATACCAAAGAAACTGGAAAAAAAGTCTTTAAAAGCAAAAAGCGCATAGTATCAGACATTGAAAACCCTTGATACTATACGTTTTTTTGTATGAAGATTTACTTCATTTTCTCTTGAAATTGAGTTTTGTCTCAGCCGCTTTTTCTAGTGTTGATGCCCATGGGATTGCCCTAAGGCTGTTACCCTCCGCTTATGTTGCGCATGATTGCTTTGACTGCTATCTACTTCAATAGTGATATTCTGCACGCCTCTTTCTTCTAAACATTGACGCACCACTTCTTTGGTTTCCATCATCTGTTCCCAGTCCTTGATACAAATGTGAACAATAGCATTATTCTCTAGACCATCCATGGACCAAATGCTAAGTTGATTGACACTGTTGACATTGGGTAGAGCCTCTAAATCCTTCTCCAAATCACTTGTCTCGACTCCTTCTGGCACAGCATCTAGGAAAATTTTCAGTGCGCTCCAAAAGCGAGGAATGGCTTTCGACAGAATAAAGATAGAAATAACTAGTGATAAAAGCGGATCGAGGATATACCAGTCCGTAAATCGAAGAATAATCGCCATTAGAATGACGGCCAACCAACCAAGAGTGTCTTCCAAAAAATGCAGGCTAAGAATTGACTCGTTCTTTGTTTTCCCCTTACGAACTACCAGACTTGCTAGCACATTAATGGCTACTGCAATGATTCCCAGCCAGAGGATGCCTTCCTCATTGACGGGTTGCGGGTGAACAATCTTTGTGACATTTTCCAAGATCACTAGGACAGACCCTATCATAAGAATCACAGCCGTTAGCATGGCTCCTAAAAGACTAAAACGTTTGTAACCCAAGGTGTACTGTCTATCTTCTTCACGGTTTGAAATTGTTTCTAAAAGGGCTGAGATGCCAATGGCTATAGCATCTCCCAAGTCATGAACGGAATCAGCAAGAACTGCACTCGAACCAAAGATTCCTCCTGCGATAAACTCAACAATCGCATAGCTTAAATTTAAGAAAAAAGCTAACCAGATAGATGTTTTAGAACTCATTTCTCTCCCTCCTTTGGTATAATGGGTATATACATACTTCTTTCATTTGTATTATCTAATAAAATTCAAAGAAAGGATAGAAGCAAACTGTCAGCCATGTTCAGTTCTGAACAGTTTGTCTCAAGTGTCTACATGCCAAAAAGAGACCGTCGAGTCAGCAAGACGAAAAAAGCCATCTATCAAGCTTTTTTACAACTTTTGAACGACAAAGGCTATGATGCCACTACTGTTCAGGATATCATTGACCTAGCAGATGTTGGGCGTTCTACTTTTTACTGTCACTATGAAAGCAAGGAACTCCTTTTAGATGAGCTCTGTCGCTACCTCTTTCATCATCTCTTTGAAAGGGAAGGACACTTTACTACCGAGGACTACCTCGCACATATCTTTTTACATTTTCAGAAAAACCAGGACCATGTTACCAGTCTGCTATTTTCCAAAAATGACTACTTCCTCCGTCAACTCCATAAAGAGCTAGAACACCATGTCTATCCCATGTTGGCTGATGAGTTAAAAGAAGCCCACACTAATCTGCCTACTTCTTACCTCCAACACTTGGTCGTGTCCAACTTTATCGAGACATTGACCTGGTGGCTCAAAAAAGGACAAGACTTTACATACCAGGAAGTTGTCCAGTTTTATCTAGACCTTCTCATTCCTAAAAATTGAATACAGAGTAGAGCTCAGTTGCCTTATTTCTAGGCTACTGAGTTTTCATCTTTTCAACAATCAAAAAAGCCCAGACGACATTGTCTGAGCGTTCTTCTATATAGTCGTTTAACCAAGTTGAGTTTAGCTTTTCAAGCTATTTCTTCAACAAACCTTGTTCTTGTAGAAACTCCTTGGCTACTTGTTCTGCTGACCTGCCTTCAACACCGACTTGGTAGTTGAGCTGGCTCATCTGGCTTTCAGTAATTTTACCAGCCAATTTATTGAGAACTGTTTCCAACTCTGGATGTTTCTTTAGAAGAGCTTCTTTCATTAGTGGAGCCCCTTGATAAGGTGGGAAGAGTTGCTTGTCATCTTCCAATACCTGTAAATCATAACGTGCCAATTCCGCATCGGTTGAATAAGCGTCCGTGATTTGAATATCACCTGACTGAATTGCCTGATAGCGAAGGGCTGGCTCCATGGTCGCCACATTGAGATTGAGACCGTACATTGACTGCAAGCCCTTATTGCCATCTTCACGGTCATTAAACTCAAGTGTAAAGCCTGCCTTCAATTGCCCTTCCACTTTTTTTAAGTCCGAAATGGTCTTCAAGCCGTATTCCTGAGCAATCTTTTTCGGAACAGCTACAGCATAGGTATTTTGATAAGACATGGGTTTGAGATAGGATAGATGATCCTGTTTGGCAATGCCATCACGCGCCACATTATAAACTTGCTCTGGCTCATGACTCACTTTCGGTGATGGTTGCAGCAAACTTTCAGTCACCGTACCAGTAAATTCAGGATAGATATCAATATCGCCTTTTTTCAAAGCTTCATAAAGAAAGCTTGTTTTCCCAAAATTTGGTTTAACAGTCGCAGTCATGCTGGTATTTTCTTCAATCAGCAACTTATACATATTGGCCAAAATTTCTGGTTCCGGTCCCAATTTCCCAGCAATAACCAAGTTTTCTTTCTCTTTTTGAGCTAAGAGGGCTGGGCTATAAGACAGACCGAGCAATATTGTCACCAAGGCAAAACCAGAAAAAATCGTCCGCAATTTTGCCTTTTCCATCACTTTTAGTAGGAAGTTAAAGGCAATAGCAAGCACTGCAGCAGAAAGTGCCCCAATCAAAATCAGACTGGCATTATTACGGTCAATTCCCAAAAGGATAAAGGAACCTAGTCCCCCTGCCCCAATCAAGGCCGCCAAGGTTGCTGTACCGATAATCAAGACAGCTGCCGTCCGAATCCCAGACATCATAACAGGCATGGCAAGCGGAATTTCAAACTTCTTGAGACGCTCCCATCTGGTCATCCCAAAGGCAATCCCAGCCTCTTGCAGACTCGGATCAATTCCCTTTAGCCCAGTGATGGTATTTTGTAAGATCGGGAAAATCGCATAAATCACTAGTGCTGTTAAAGCCGGCAAGGTCCCAATTCCCATCAAGGGGATAAAGAGCCCCAACAAGGCCAGAGACGGGATAGTCTGAAAAATCCCTGCAATCTGCAAGACCCAATCCGCCATCTTCTCATGATAGCGAAGATAAACAGCCAAGGGAACCGCGATAAAAATAGCTAGTAACAAGGTCAAAAGTGACAACTGCAAATGTTGAGAGAGAGCTGTCAACCAATCACTAAAACGATCCTGAAAAGTTGCAATTAAATTAGTCATGAACACTACCTCCAAACAAGTCTGCTACAAAGTCTGTTGCAGGCGCTTTTAAAATTGTCTCGGGATTCGCTACCTGGCGAATTTCTCCATCCTGCAAGACAGCAATACGGTCCGCCAATTTCAAAGCTTCATCCGTATCATGGGTTACAAAAATAGTTGTCATCCCAAACTCTTTATGCAATTCCTTAGTCAGAGCCTGCAACTGTTTGCGAGAAATAGCATCCAAGGCTGAAAAAGGTTCATCCATGAGGAGAATCTTAGGCTGACCAATCATAGCACGGACAATACCAACCCGTTGCTGTTCTCCACCAGATAGTTCACTAGGTAAGCGATGTCCATACTCAGCTACTGGTAAACCAACCTTAGCCAAAAGCTCTTCTGTTTTCTGAGCAATTTCTTCCTTAGTCCATCCCTTCATCTCAGGAATCAGGGCAATATTTTCCGCGACCGTTAGATTAGGAAATAGAGCAATAGCCTGTAAAACATAACCAGTAGAAAGACGAAGTTCACGCTCATCATAGTCTTTGATGCGCTTGCCATCCATAAAAATATTTCCATCAGTCGGTTCCAAGAGACGGTTAATCATCTTGACCATGGTCGTCTTACCGGACCCAGATGGCCCAACTAAAACCATAAACTCTCCATTCTCAATCCGTAAATTAACATCTCTCAAGACATCTTTTTCTGTGTAACGTAAAGCTACATTTTTGTATTCAATCATTCTGTATCCTCAATTTAAAACTTCCCTCGATTGGTCAAGTCTTCTACCTTAGGCATGACTTCCTTATTGTCCCAATGCTCCACAATTTTCCCGTTTTCTAGACGGAAGATATCGTACTGGGCATAGGCAACTCCACCAATCTGATTCTGACCATAGCTAACCACATAGTTTCCTTGTCCTAAGAGTTGGAAAACAAGGTCAAAAGTGACCTTTACTTATAAACAGCTAATTTGCTCCATTTTAAACCTCATTTTCCTTCTCTTTCAGATTAGCCAAAATTCTTTCTTGAAAGGCTTCAAACTGCCGAATTTCTTCCTCTGAAAATCCTTTGTAAAAGATCGTATCCAATTTCTGACTGACACGATGTCCCACTTCTTTCTGGGACTGCCCCAAATCTGTTAAAACTAGATACTTCTTACGCTTGTCTTCCCCGCATGGACTAACAGTTACAAGATTTTGTTCCTCTAGCTTTTTTATCATAGTTGTTAGCGTATTATTAGCAAGCCCAGTCGCAAGCGCAATATCTGTTGCAGTTGCACAGCCAGTTTCACTATTCCATAAAACCGCTAAAATCTTGCCCTGCTCACTCCGATAAAGAGCTTCAGGGTCTTGGCTCAGTAACTTTTGAAAAATCCGCCCATTCAACAAACGAATATGATGGGCTAGCAAATGACTATCCTTCATAACACCTCCAATTTATTTCGATATCGAAAAGAATAAAACAATTGTAACACTCATCGTTCTAACTGTCAACTATTTCGATTTGGAAATAATTTTTCCCAGTAAAAAAATCTCCTACCCAAGATAGAAGATTTTAATCTTATAAACTTAATCCGTCATGTCCGATACCAAAGTTCGATGCTCCAACGGAATACTGCACATAACTAGTAAGAAAATGAAACCTGACTGAATCCAGAAGAGGGCCAAGTCAAAAATTCCATGTACAGCAACCACTGTAAGGAAAGACAGATAAAGACCGATAATCGGACGTTTCCCCGACTCCTGACTCATATCCATCATCAATCGAACAGGAGCAACAGAAGACAAAACTAATAAAATAGTCCCCACAATTCCGTAACTCAGAATCGTATCGATATATAGACTGTGAGCATGTTCATGATAAGGAGCATTTATCCTAGGATAAGAGTGCATGTAGGTCAATGGCCCCTCACCCCAAAAAGGATTTTGCTTAAACAAGGCCATCCCAGCATCCCAGATAGAAATGCGCTCTTCCATAGAAGAATCCAAAGTCCCCATCCGAACTCCCAAATCACTAGAAAAGAGGAAACTCAAGCCAATCGCGAAGACCCCAATACTAAGCCAAAAGGCCTTCCAGTTTTTAATGGTCGTAAAGAGATAGATGATTGCTCCAGCGATAATAGCAGGAAAGGCAGTTCGATTTTGAGTAAAGTTCAATCCAAAGAGATTAACAAAGCCTGCAAACACACAGAATACTTTCAACCAATTCAACTTGGTCGTTGTAAACAGATAGAAAGCAATCATGATACAGAAACAACAAATAATTCCATAATAATTAGGATTAAAGAAGGTCACTTCTGCACGATTCTGATGCCAGACCTGCATATTGGGTGAAAGAAAAGCATAGTTGAATTTCTTCACAATTTGGAAATGTTCTAAACTCGCAAAAGCAGCTGATAATACGCTACCAAACAAGACGAGCTGCAAAATCAATCGAAAGAATTTATGTGATAAAATCGACTGATAATGCAAAAAGAAAACAGTAAATAGAAAAATTCCTACTGAGGCCACAACTCCCATCCAATTTTGTGCAAAAACGGATATAACAGTACTATAGCCAAGAAAAAGAAGTAGCATCGGATGCTCCCCCATTTTCTGAAGAATACTTTTCATGTCTCCTGTGAAAATTAAACTGATAATATATAAACAGAATACAACTACAAAAAGATAAAAGGGTAAAAAGATACTCAGGATAATTCCCAATAAAATCAGCTCTTTACTAGACAACCCTTTCAGCTTTTCAATAAAGCCTATTGATTTCAAAATGAATCCTTTCTCTCCAAATCAGTTGATTCAGATAATAGTAAGCTACCCTTTATTGTACCACTTTTTTAGCAATTTGAAAACAAAGGAAACGTTTACTAGGTAAAAAAGGGAGCAAAAATACTGATATTTCAAAACTCAAACTTAATGACTAGATTTACTATAAGAAAATCATACCGTAAAGACTAGGTATATGTTAAAATAGTAGTAATATAATAAGGTTTTGACCAACTATCCAAACTATATTTAAATCATTTACAATATCTGAAGAAAGGAAACACTATGAAATCCTACCAAGCCGTCTACCAAATTCTAGCTAAAGAAACCGATTATATCAGCGGAGAAAAGATTGCAGAAGAACTATCACTGACTAGAACATCAATTTGGAAAGCCATCAAGCGTTTAGAACAAGAAGGCATTGAAATTGATAGTATCAAAAACAAAGGCTATAAACTGGTGAATGGAGACCTTATTCTTCCAGAACTTCTAGAACAAAATCTTCCAATTAAAATCAGTTTTAAACCCGAAACAAGATCAACACAACTCGATGCAAAAGAAGCAATTGATTTAGGAAATGAAGCAAACACCCTCTATCTAGCTTCCTATCAAACAGCTGGCCGTGGCCGTTTTCAACGTTCTTTCTACTCCCCACAAGGTGGCATTTATATGACACTCCATCTCAAACCAAATCTTCCCTATGACAAATTACCATCCTACACACTACTTGTAGCAGGAGCTATCTACAAAGCCATTAAGAACCTAACTTTAATAGATGTCGACATAAAATGGGTCAATGATATCTACCTCAAAAATCATAAAATTGGAGGAATCCTCACTGAAGCAATGACCTCTGTAGAAACTGGCTTAGTCACAGATATCATTATTGGAGTAGGAATCAACTTTACTATTAAAGACTTCCCTCAAGAATTAAAAGAAAAAGCTGCTAGTTTATTCAAAGCTCCAGCACCTATTACCAGAAATGAATTAATCATAGAAATCTGGCGTTCTTTCTTCAAAACGCCAGCAGATGAGTTATTATACCTATATAAAAAACAGTCATTCGTTCTAGGAAAAGAAGTGACTTTCACACTAGATCAAAAAGACCACAAGGGACTTGCTAAAGATATCTCAGAAAATGGCAAACTTTTAGTTCAATGTGATAACGGAAAAGAAATCTGGCTCAATAGCGGAGAAATTTCACTCAAGAATTGGAAGTAATAATAAACGAGAACAACCATAAAATCGACAATATATAAAGATTTTAGCTTTTCTGCAGCCCACTACAGTTGACAAAGAGCGCAAAAAACTTCAGATAAGTAATCCAATTAAGTTTTACAAATCTGAAGTTTTTATTCTACAATTCTTAAAAATACAAAAAAAGAGTTATAAACTCTCAATAAAACGGAGAATAAGGGATTCGAACCCTTGCGCCAGTTACCCGACCTAACGATTTAGCAAACCGTCCTCTTCAGCCTCTTGAGTAATTCTCCTATTAATGGGCACGAGTGGACTCGAACCACCGACCTCACGCTTATCAGGCGTGCGCTCTAACCACCTGAGCTACGCGCCCAAGTTAAAAACTTGGTAATTGAACAAAGTTCAAAGCGGGTGACGAGAATCGAACTCGCGACAACAGCTTGGAAGGCTGTAGTTTTACCACTAAACTACACCCGCATACATACTATTAATAAAATGGCGCGAGACGGAATCGAACCGCCGACACATGGAGCTTCAATCCATTGCTCTACCAACTGAGCTACCGAGCCTTATTGCGGGAGCAGGATTTGAACCTACGACCTTCGGGTTATGAGCCCGACGAGCTACCGAGCTGCTCCATCCCGCGTTAATATAAAAGGAGGATGTGGGATTCGAACCCACGCACGCTTTTACACGCCTGACGGTTTTCAAGACCGTTCCCTTCAGCCGGACTTGGGTAATCCTCCATACTATTCAAATGGACCTTGTAGGACTTGAACCTACGACCACTCGGTTATGAGCCGAGAGCTCTAACCAGCTGAGCTAAAGGTCCAACAAGATCATTATAGCGGCGAAGGGGATCGAACCCCCGACCTCCCGGGTATGAACCGGACGCTCTAGCCAGCTGAGCTACACCGCCATATATCGGGAAGACAGGATTCGAACCTGCGACACCTTGGTCCCAAACCAAGTACTCTACCAAGCTGAGCTACTTCCCGAGTTAAAAAGAAAAATGCACCCTAGAGGAGTCGAACCTCTAACCGCCTGATTCGTAGTCAGGTACTCTATCCAGTTGAGCTAAGGGTGCTCATTATATTATGCCGAGGACCGGAATCGAACCGGTACGATCGTTACCAATCGCAGGATTTTAAGTCCTGTGCGTCTGCCAGTTCCGCCACCCCGGCCTCTCTAAGCGAACGACGGGATTCGAACCCGCGACCCCCACCTTGGCAAGGTGGTGTTCTACCACTGAACTACGTTCGCACTGTTTTCTTCTATCTAAAAATGCCGGCTACATGACTTGAACACGCGACCCTCTGATTACAAATCAGATGCTCTACCAACTGAGCTAAGCCGGCTCATTTATTATATCTTAATGCGGGTTAAGGGACTTGAACCCCCACGCCGTTAAGCGCCAGATCCTAAATCTGGTGCGTCTGCCAATTCCGCCAAACCCGCATATATGACCCGTACTGGGCTCGAACCAGTGACCCATTGATTAAAAGTCAATTGCTCTACCAACTGAGCTAACGAGTCTAAAATAACTTACGTTATTCTAACGGTCCCGACGGGAATCGAACCCGCGATCTTCGCCGTGACAGGGCGACGTGATAACCGCTACACTACGGGACCTATGGGAGTTAACGGGATCGAACCGCTGACCCTCTGCTTGTAAGGCAGATGCTCTCCCAGCTGAGCTAAACTCCCTAAAGCTAAGCGACTTCCATATCTCACAGGGGGCAACCCCCAACTACTTCCGGCGTTCTAGGG